>CAZCAI010000070.1:0-5040 GCA_964496595.1 uncultured Anaerolineales bacterium | reverse complement strand
TGTTGGATGGTTTCGGTTGTATCTGTTTCGCTTGCGAGTATAATGGCATCGTATGAAAACTGAACGCTTACAAAAGATTTTAGCTCGTGCGGGCTACGGCTCGCGCCGAACCTGCGAAGAGATGATCGCCGCCGGGCGGGTGGTGGTGGATGGCAAACAGGCGCAGTTGGGCGATAAGGCCGATCCTGAGATGCAGCGCATCACCTTGGACGGCAATCCGATCCGTACGCCCCGCGACTACGTCTACATCAAGCTGCACAAACCGCGCGGTATTATTTCCACGGCGGATGATCCCCATGGACGTAAAACGGTGGTCGACTTCGTCGATCTGCCCCACCGGCTCTACCCCGTCGGGCGCTTGGATGCCGCCAGCGAGGGATTGATTCTGCTCACCAACGACGGCGAGCTGACCCATCGCCTCACCCATCCGAGCTACGAACACCCCCGCGTCTATCGCGTGCTGGTCAGCGGCGAGCCATCTTCAGAGACGCTCACGCGCTGGCGGCGCGGCATCGCGTTGGACGGCCAGCGCGTGCGCTTGGACGATGTCGTCGTCAAGCGGCGCCTGGGCGAGCGCACATGGCTGCGTCTCACCGTCCACGAGGGGCGCAAACACCTCGTGCGCCGGATGGTCGCCGCCTCCGGGCATCCCGCCCTGCGCCTGATCCGCATCCAGATGGGGCCGATTCGCTTGGGCGATCTCAAACCCAAGGAGTGGCGTCATCTGACCAAGGAAGAGGTGAGTCGCCTGTACCACGAACTCGATCTGGCAAGGAGCAAGAATCAAGGGGCAAGTAGCAAGTAGCAAGGGGCAAGTTGTCTTACTCCCTTACTCCCTATTCCTAAAAAGGGCTATCTGATTTGTTTCTAGGAGACGTAAACGAATGAATTCTTCTACGATTGCGATTGATGGGCCGGCGGCTTCTGGCAAGAGCACCATCGGCTATCATCTGGCGAAGGAACTTGCCTATCTCTACTTGGATAGCGGCGTGCTCTATCGCGCGGTCACGTGGGCCGCGTTGAACCGCCACGTCCCCATTGAGGATGAGGAGGCCGTCACGGCGTTGGCGCGTAAGCTTAAAATTGAGGTCGCGTCGCCTGAGATTGAGGATGGCCGGCAATGCACCGTCCAAATTGCGGAGCAGGATATCACCTGGGCGATTCGCAGCCCGGAGGTGAACAATACTGTCTCGCCCGTCTCGACCTATCCCGGCGTGCGCGAGGCGCTTACCCGGCGTATGCGCGAGATCGCCGCCGAGGGTGAGGTGGTGATGGTCGGGCGCGACATCGGCACCGTGGTGCTCCCCGATGCCGACCTGAAGCTCTATATTGTCGCCTCTGTCGAGGAGCGCGCGCACCGCCGTCATCTGGAGATGAAGGAACGCGGCTCTGATGTCACCTACGATGAGGTGTTGTCCAACCTCCAGCAGCGGGATCATATTGATAGCCATCGAAGCGCGGCGCCCCTTAAGGCGGCGGAGGACGCGGTCATCATCGATACTACCAGGCTCACGATTGAGAATATGTTGCAGACGGTGGATCAACTGGTTGAAACCGTCATCGCGTAAACCTTGCGAAGGTTGCGCAAATGGCCTGAAATAGCTTGTACTGGGCGCCACGAGCCGGTTAATCTGTTTCCAAGGGGCCTGTGAACCTTCGCAAGGGTAAATTTTTACTCACCTAACCTGAGAGGAGACGAAACTATGACCAAAACAACCTACGATCTGGCTATCTTGGGCGCCGGGCCGGGCGGCTACGTCGCAGCGATCCGCGCCGCTCAACTGGGACTCACCGCCGTGGTGATCGAGCGCGAGCATTTGGGAGGCGTCTGCCTCAACTGGGGGTGCATCCCCACCAAGGCGCTGCTGCGCAACGCCGAGGTCGCGCGCCTGATCGAGGACGGCGGGCGCGAGTTCGGCTTCAAGGTGGACGATGTGCGTCTGGACTTCGGCGCGGCCATCGACCGCAGCCGCAAGGTCTCCGGGCGCCTCGTCAAAGGCGTTGAAACACTGCTAAAGAAGAACGACATCGATGTGATCTGGGGGGCCGGCAAGTTGACCGACGCTCACACCATCGAAGTAGACCTGAACGATGGCGACACGCAGACCGTCACAGCCGAGCATATCATCATCGCGACCGGCGCGCGCGCCCGCTCGATTCCCGGCGTGGAGATCGACGGCGCGCGCGTGCTCTCCGCGCGCGAGGCGCTGGAACGGCGCGCGGCGCCTGCCTCGGCCATCGTTATCGGCGCCGGCCCGATTGGCCTGGAGTTCTCCACGGTCTGGGCCGCCTACGGCGCCCAGGTCAAGGTGGTGGAGATGCTGGAGCATATCCTCCCCGCCGAGGATGAGGAAGCCGCCCGCACGCTCGACCGGCAGCTCCGCCGGCAGAAGATCAAGACCCTCACCGCCACCCGCGTCGAGGGCGTCGAGACGACCGCCGAGGGCGTGCGCGTGCAGGTCAGCAGCGAAGATAAAGAGGGCAACAAGAAGACCGACACGCTGGAGGCTGAGATTGCCCTGGTCGCCATCGGTGTGCGGCCTAACAGCGAGAACCTGGGCCTGGAGGATGTCGGCATCGAGACAAATCGCGGCTGGATTCAGGTTGATGACCGGATGCGCACCTCCGTGTCCAACGTCTATGCCATCGGCGATGTGAATGGACGTCTGCCGCTGGCGCACGTGGCTTCCGATCAGGGCATCCTGGTGGTGGAGACCATTGCGGGGCGGGAGACCGCGCCGTTCGACGTCAACCGCATCCCGCGCGGGACCTACACCTCGCCGCAGGTGGCTTCCTTTGGCTTGAACGAGGTCGAGGCCAAGGAGCAGGGCCACGAGGTGCACGTGGGGCAGTTTTCGTTTCTGGCGAACGGCAAGGCGCTGGGTTTGGGCGAGAATCGCGGCTTTGTGAAGATCGTCGCGGACGCTGCTACCCACGAGATTTTGGGCGCCGTCATCGTTGGGCCGGAGGCGACGGAGCTGCTGCCGGAGCTGGTGCTGGCGGCCAACGCCGAGTTGACGCCGGAGGAGATCGCGCGCACGGTGCACGCCCACCCGACACTCAACGAGGTCGTGATGGAGGCCGCGCACGACGTCTTCGGCCATAGCATTCACGGCGCGTAATTTCCAGATGATTTAGAGGAGAACCTTGCGAAGGTTACGCAAGTGACCTCAAACAGCACGTATGAGGTGCAGCGAGTTGGTTAAGCTGTTGACCTGGCTTCCGTGAACCTTCGCAAGGGTAAGGCTACTGGTTTTCCCCGATGGCAAACTCACAAACTGCGACATTTTCTTCCGCCCGCGCGATGCCCCCGTACTGGGCCGTGCACTTCGAGGTGGCGCATCCGCCCGCGCCGGGCGCCTTTATGCTGGCCGATCTCGGCGGGCCGCTGCGGGCGCCGCTCTTCCCCGCGCTCATCGAGGCGCGCGGCTTCACCGCGATGGTGCCACCCGGCCATCCCGCGACGCGACTGCTCCCCGGCGCCGAGGTCGATATGCTTGGTCCGCTGGGGCGCGGCTTCCACATCGATGACCTGACCGCGCGCCTGTTGTTGATCGCTGAGGCCAAGCATCTGCCGGCGCTGCTCCCGCTGTTAGACGCTGCGTCGTCCGTCACATTGGTCATCGAGGCGGCGACGCGCGCGCAGATCCCCGCGCCCCATCGCTTTCCCCCGGCCGTTGAGCTTTACTTGGTCACCCGCGACGGCTCGACCGGCTATCTCGGCCCGCTGGAATCGACCGCTCCCGCGCCGTCCGATTTGCAGCGCGCCGCGCCCAAGTTGCGCGAGCTGCTGGCCTGGGCCGGGTGCATCTGCCTGGCGTTGGAACCCTCGCGTTATCCAACGCTGGCTGGGATGTTGCGCGAGGCGCGCCTCCAGCCCCGTCGCGGCCTGGCCCAGGCGCTGATCCGCGCGCCGATGCCGTGCGGTGTGGGCGTCTGCGAGGTCTGTCGCGTGGCGACGGAGCGGGGCGAAAAGCACGCCTGCGTCGATGGCCCGGTCTTTGATCTGCTGGATCTGACAACCGGGCGGGAGGTGTAGACGATGCTGATCGAGTTGGCTCCCCGCCACAAGTACGGCCTCCCCATTACCGCCCCCGTGATGCCCGCCGCCGGCGCTTTCGGTTACGGCGATGCCTATCGCGACGTGATCGCGGTGCACGATTTGGGCGCCATCGTTACCAACCCGGTGAGTTGGCGGCCCCGCCGCGCGGCGGGTGGGCCGCGGATTGTCATCCACGACGAAAGCTTCCTGGTGCATACCGGTCACCCCAATCCGGGCCTGCGCAAGATTGTGCGGCAGTATCGGCGGAGCTGGGAGCACTTGGACGTGCCCATCATTGTACATCTGCTGGCCACCACGCCGCCCGATGTGGCGGAGGCCGCCGCGTGGCTCTCCGGCGTGCACATTGTCGCGGGCATCGAACTGGGCCTGGCGGCGGATGTGACATCGGAGCAAGCGGTCATTCTCCTCGAGGCGGCGCAAACCGAGGGCGATTTGCCCGTCATTGCGCGCGTGCCGTTCGGGCGGGTGGGGGAGTTGGCGCCGTTGCTGGCGGAGGAGGGCGCCGACGCGCTCACGTTGACGACGCCGCCGCGCGGGATGTTGACCGTCGATGACGACGGCGGGATGCGCTTTGTGCAAGGGCGGGTCTACGGGCGGGCGCTTTTCCCGCTGCTGCTGAACGAACTCTCGCAATGGGCCAAAAAGGCGCCTGTGCCCGTCATCGCCTGCGGCGGGATCGCGACGCCGGACGAGGCGCAGGCGTGCTTAGATGTGGGCGCGGTTGCGGTCCAGATCGACGCGCTGTTGTGGCGCGCGCCGGAGATGGTGAATGAGATGATTCAGCATTTGGCGGGACTGCCGGAGGTGGATGGGGGTCTTGAACAATAAGTTACAAGTTGCAAGTTGCAAGTTACAAGTTACAAGTTCTTTAAGATTGAATGTGGGATGAAAAAGCGGGATGGTTCACAGATAGGTTGACACTTTTTTACTCTACGGGCACTGAAGTACCCTGGAAAGGCCTGGCGGCCAACCGTCTG
>CAZCAI010000069.1:0-23688 GCA_964496595.1 uncultured Anaerolineales bacterium | reverse complement strand
AAAGCGCAAGGTCTAACTATGCGATTGTTAACGTGCGGTCAAGGGTCACGCTAAGGTTGAATTTTATCCCTTACATTCCCGGAATGGCTCTTCCTACAACATAGAAATCAACATCAGTCAATTGCGAGTTTAGAATTTTGAATCTCTACTCAATAGCATTATTCGCAATTCTAAATTCCAAATTACGGAATCGGCTACCGGAAAGATTTCCTAAATGTAAAAAGTGTGAATCCGTGTTTATCCGTGAACTGAGAAGTGTCCGGTGACTAGATCCTCCATTCGTCATTCGTCCTTCGTCATTTCCCCTCGCGCATCAACAGCGGCAGGTATAGCTTGATGGGCGGCGCTATGCCGAGGGTCTTCTGGACGTGTTGGGTGCTGCACGCATTCTGGGCTGTCATCAGGACGGGGAGATTCCAGATGGTCGTCATCAGCGTCGTGGTTTGGGGAAAGGTGTGCGTGACGATTTGCCCCGCGACGTTGGGGCTGCCATCGCCGAAGTTCCACGTGTAGGTGATCGGCGCCGATCCGCCGGCGACGTTGCCGGTGAAGACGACGGTCTCGCCGCGGCGCGGCGCCTCCGGCCGGTAGGTGAAGTCCGCGCCCGCGATGGGGATGCAGGCGATGGTGAGGGTCACGGGCACGGTGATCTGGGGCGCGCGCGCGTCGTCGGTGGCGATGATGAGGTGGGCTGTGTGGTCGCCGAGGCCCATCTCCGCGTGCGGCGTCAACATGATCGTCAGCGTCGTTTGGCCGTCGGCGGCGACCGCGCCCTCGGTGGGTGCGACGGAGAGCCACGAAATATCCTGCGTCGTCGCGCCTGTGAGCCACGCGATGGCATTATGCAGCAGGATGGACACATCGCCTCGCCAGCCCGCTTGACTAAAGATCATCAGATTGAGCGCTACGACGTTATCGTTGACAGCCACGGCCGACAACCCGGTGTTCGCCCACGCGGCCAACACCTCCGCGCCGGCGCGCGCGGTGGGGTCTTGGTGCCCGTTGGCGTCGCCGATCTCGCCGATGTTGTGCATCACGGGATGGGCCGGCGCGACAATCTGCATCGCGTCATCGCCCCAATAATCCGCCGTGGCCTGGGCGAAAGGGCTGTAGTGATCGTCGATGTAGCGCCCACCAAAGCCCCATTCATCGAAGCTTTGCACGTAGAGGCTCTCGATCACCTTGCCGCCCGCGTCGATGTAATCGGCGACCGCGTCCCCGACCGCCGCGGCATCCAGCTCTGGCGACCACGTGTAGTTGTTGCCCAGGATCACCACATCGTAAGGCGCGAGATCGGCGGCGTGCGGCTCGCCTTGAGCGTTATCCCAGATGGCGACGTTGACATCATCGTAGGCCGTCAGCGTCGTCGCCAGCCCAGAAACATCGTCCACGCTGCTATCGGGGGAGATCAAGAGCACCTCGTGCTGTTGTTGGAGGACGAGCAGTTCGGTGATGTCGAAGGTGTACGAAAGCGCGCCGGCGTTGTGCAGGGTCAAGGTCTCGGTGTGGATCGCGGACGCCGCGCCCGTGGAGGTGATCTTGGCGGTGATGGTCGGCGGCGTGACGGCGGCGCAAGGGGCCGTGAGGCGCAGTCCCAAATCGAGCGTGGTCGTCTGTTGGGCCGTCAGCGTGATGCCTGCGCGCGTCTGCGGCTCATGGCCCGCCGCCGCGACGGTCACCGTGAGCGGGCCGCGCGTCGCATCCAGCGCGTGATGATAGCGCCCGGCCTCATCCGTCGCGAGCGTGGCCGTGTAGCCATCCGTGCCGACGAGGTGAACGGCGGCATCCTCCAGCGGGGCGAGATGGCGGTCGCAGTAGCCCCAGCTGCGGATCGTGCCGTCTAAGGTGCTCCACGTCGCGGGCGCTTGCACTGTGAGTGTCACGGGCAGCATGAGCGGGCCGTAGGGCGCGTCGTTGGCGATCCGCAGATGGGCGAGATAGCGGCCTGGCTGTAGGTCGGTCGCGGCGTAGGTGTAGGTCAGCGGTTGGCCGGCCGAGGCGGGCAGCGCGCCCCGATCTGGCGCGACCTCCAGCCAGGGGATGCCGCGCCAGGCGCAGATGTCTGTCTCGCCGGATGCGATGCCGATAACGACGCCCGTATCCTGGTTGACGGCCCAGAGCGTGCCGTCGCAATCCAGCGTCAGGCCGGCTTGCTCGAAATCGCCCAGGCCCGGCACATCGAAGCCGCCGATGAGCGCGTAGTCGGCGTTCACGTCGAAGACGTAGACATCACTGCCGGCGTCGTCGTTGGCCGCGACGAAGAGGCGCCCGCTGAGAGGATTGTAGGCCAGTCCGGCAATCGCCACGCCGAGGTCTTTTTCGGCAATGATCGTCCCCTCCGGCGTGAAGCGATGAATCAGGCTGTCGGTCCAGGCGCCGGAGAAGTAGGTGTCGCTGAGCGGATCGTAGGCCAGGCCGCGCTGCGAATTGCCCACCGGCGGGCAGATCGTCCGCCCTGTGGGAGAGGAGGTCGCCGGATCCATCTCGTAGATGCAGTTATCCCCGCCGACGTTGACCTGCCACAGCTTCTGCGTCAGCGGATTGAACGCCAGATCCGCCGCGAAGTCCGCCGCCCAAGCGGTCGTGCTGATGGTGCGATGGGTGCGCGCGCCGTCTTTCTCGAACTCGTAGAGCAGGCCATCGCCCGCCGGGGCCGTGTCGCCGATCCAGAGCGTGTCGCTCAGCGTGTGATGGGCGATGCCCCACGCGCCATCGAGGCCGGTCGCCATCGTGATCACCGTCGCTCCAAGGGGAGCGTCAGATCCCCGCAGTGGATAGCGGGGCGCGGCGGGCGGCGCTACTGTGTAGCGCTCGCCGCGCAGCGTCGGGACGTTCATCTTCTTGGGGCTGGTGTGTCGCCCGCGATGCAGGAAGGCGGCCACGGGCGTGAGATCGGGCGGCGGGGCGTTGAATTCCCAGACCTCGTAGGCGATTGCGCGCGCTCCGGTGTTGACCAGCGCGCCGGTGATGGCGCTCTGCGCATCGACCAGGAGCGTGGCCTCGCGCCCGGCGGCCGGGATCAACTCCGCCAGGCGCCCGGCGGGAAGGTGAAAATCCTGCTGCTGGGTCTCGTAACCGGCGACCGTGACCGTCGCGGAGAGGGGCGCGTACCCGCCAGACATTGTCGCGGTGAGGGTGTGCGTGCCCGGAGGCAAGAAATGCTGGTAGAAGGCGTCGGCGCGTCCGGGTTCCGCCGTGGCGCGCGCGGATGAACGCGCGCCCGTGGCGTCGCGCACCTCGGCGCCGATCAGGGGCGCGCCGGTGTTCTGGTCGTAGATGTGGCCGAAGATCAGGCCGCCCTCCAACGCCTCGCAGGGCGTGGGCGGCGTCGCCAGCGGCGCGATAGCGCTGATTTTGACGTCGTCGATGTACCAGCCGACCGTGGTGATCGAGCTGTCCGAATCCATAAAAAAGCGCACTTTGAACGCCTCGACGCCGTAGCCCACACCCAAGTTAACACGCTCCTGCGTCCACCGCGCGGCGATGACGCCATCGAGCGGGCCGTAGACCGTCGTCCAGCTCGCGCCATCATCGGCGCTCACCTGGGCGGCGATCTCGTCGTAACCGTCCTCCGTGGCCGCCCACTGCTGCCAGGAGAGGATGATCTCTTGACCGGCATAGGCGCTCAAATCGAAGGCGGGCGAGAGCAGGTAGCTCTGCTCATCGTTGAGATAGTCGCCGTCTAAGTTCGTCGCCCAGACGTTGTCTCCGGAGTACGCGCTGCTCGGGCCGCTGGTGGGCGCGCCGTGTTCCCAGGAAGGCGAGGCGCCGGTGACGGTGTAACCGCCGTCATCCGCCTCGAAATTTTCGGTGAGGAGGGCGGTCTCTTGGGGGATGATCACCGGCAGCAGGCCGACGTCATCGATGTACCAACCGGGGGCGGTTGTGGCGGCGTCGCTCTCTATGTGGAAGCGGAGTCGCACATCCGTGATGGCGTGGCTGGCGTCCAAGATGACCTCGCGTTTGGTCCAGGCGGCGTCGTACTTCCCGGAGATGGGGCCGTAGACGGTCGCCCAGCTCGCGCCGCCATCCCGGCTGGTTTGCACGCGGAGAAAGTCGGCGTGCTCCTCGGTGGCGGCCCACTGCCACCAGCTCAGGGCGAATCCCTGCCCGGCGTAGGCGCTCAAATCAAGCGGCGGGGAGGTCAGATAGCTCTCCTCATCGTTCTGATAGTTGCCGGAGAGGTTTGTGGCCCAGGCGTGCTGGCCGGAACGCGCGTGGCCCGGGCCATTGATGGGCGTTCCATAGGCCCAGGAGGGCGACGCGCCGGTGACGGTGTAATTGCCATCGCTGGTCTCGAAATCCTCGATATAGGCGTAGTTCGTATAATTGAATCGATACCCCGGCGCTTCGCACTGCGCCGCGTCCACGTCCAGGTGCAGATTCAACGTCAGGCCGGAGGTCAAGGGCGCGATCTGGGTCGAGGTGGGCAGATAGCCAGCGGCCCAGGCGGCGACCTGGATCGTGTGGGTGAAGCCCTCCGCTAACGTGGCGCTGTAGGCCCCCGTCTGGGGATCGGGCCACACCTCGGCGTGGGCGGCGGGCGGGTCGTTCGGCGCGCCGCGGATGGTGAGATGGGCGTAGAGCGGCATGCCGGTGTTGCGATCGGTGATCGCGCCGCTGACGACGTGGGCGGCGGCGGGCGTCAGGGTGAAGTTGTGCGTGGTTGTCATATCCGAGGTCACGGTGAGGTTGGCGCTCGCGGCGGCGTAGCCGTAGGCCTGCGCTGTGACGGTGTAGCTTTCGGGCGGCAGCGCGAGCGCGTAGTCGCCCGCCGCGTCGGTGAGGGTCTCGAAGGGCGGATCGGCCGCCGTGTCCGCGACGACGCGCGCGTCGGCGATGGGATCGCCGGTCGCGGCGTCGGCGACCGCGCCCTGGAGCATGCCGCGCCCGCCCGCGGTGCAATCGGGGAACTGGAACGAACCGATGCGCGTCGCCCAATTCCAGCCGCCCTTGGAGTACATCTGCGTGTACCAGAAGGTGCAATCGTCTACGGGATCGATGCCCATCATGCTGTAATCGCCCCAGCGATTCACGTCATCCTGCGCCGTCTCGCCGGGGAAGAAGACCGCCTCGCCCTGCGTCATCGCGCCGAGCGGATCGTTCGCCAGCCGCCCGGTGGTGTGGATGGCGGGATCCAGCGTCGCGCCGGAGATGCTGTAGCCCAGCGCGATGTTGCCGACGTGATCCTGCGCGATGCTGCCCATCCAGCGATGCAGCCCGTCATCGGGCGCGAAGGTGCTCTGTTGGTGGATGGTCCAGGCGTCGTCGGCCCGGCGCACTTCGTACCACCGGATGCCCGCGCGTTGCCCGCCCACATCGACCGTGTGGTTGACCACAATCGCCTCGTGCGCATCGAAGTTGCGGTAGGCGGCGCGATACATCAGGCGCTCGCCGATGGCATCCACGCGCTGAGCGCTGCTTTTCTGCGGGATGCACTCCCATGTGTTGACGCAGAGCGGATCGTAGTTGGCGACCGGCAGCTTGTGGTTTGGCAGCCCGTTGAGGCCGAAGGTGCTATTCTCCGGCGTCTGCCAATCGACGTGGAAGGCCCAGAGGCGCATCGTATCCTGCGTGTCGCCCAGCCACGCGCTATCGTCCACCTCGATGAAGTAGTTCGGCGCGCCTTCGGGCGGCGGCAGAAGGCCGTCGAAGTCGGTGGGGAGCATCCCGCCGAAGTTGATGTTCACATCGGCCAGATCGAAGTAAATCATATTGGCGGGTTCCCCGCGCAACATCTGTGCTCGCTCGAAGGCGAAGACGCCTGCTCCGGCCCAACTGTTGCCGTGGAGAAATTGGTTGGCGGTCATATAATAAGCGTCGGGCCAGACGCCGAATTTGGGATAGTCGTTCATCTTGTTGGGGCTGACCTCGAAGGCGTAGCGGTGCCAGCTCCCGGTGGGATCGGCGGTGGCGGAGACGGCGATGCACTCGTAGTACGGCTCGGCGGAGACGGCGAATTGGGTCATCAGCCAGCGCTGCGCGAAAGGATCGAAGAGCGTGATGGGATCGCCGTCGTTCATCGTCTCGCACGGGCCGCCGAAGCCGGTCCAAATCGAGTTGCCATCGAATGGGCCATAAATCAGCGCGGCCTCCGTGGGCGTCGTCACATCCCAGACCGCCCAATCCAGGTTGATCCATTGGACGTAATACTTGCGCCCGGTGGCCGGATCGTAGCCGATGTCGCCTTGGGTATCCGGCGGCGCGATGCCGGAGATATTTCCAAGGCCCTCGAAGGTGTGTTGGGGCGGGGGCATGCTGCTCGGGATGAGCGTGCGTTGCACGATGGGGTCGCCCTCGGTTTGCGCCGGCGCCTGTTGCGCCTTGGGCAAGATCCAGCGTTCGGAGATAATGTCGCCGCCCGGCCTGTCGCCGGCCAGCGGTGCAACCGGCCGCTCCGCTGGCGCGACGAGATTGCGCAACGGCGGGGAGGTATCGTGGCGCGTCGCCGCGCGCACCTCAGGGTGTAACGGTGGTATGTCGTTCTCCGGCCCGGCGGCGTGGGTCTGGATGGTTACCAGACTCAACAGACAGACAAGTATCCAGTAGATAAGTTTTCTGCTCATAATGCTTTATCCCTTGAATTTTCAATCCTTGATTTCTGGCTCTTAATTATTTGCCTTTGCTTCTTTTCCGAGTATGATGCTTCTGGAGAGTCTTTTTCAGTGTAACATAGTTCAAGTTTTTTACCCGAAGCGCTTTTAGGATATAATCCTATTAGAGGGGAATTCCGGTATGGCTTGGCGCCTGGAAGGCCAGTTGATCTATTTTACACTGTTTCATCCTACACTAGTCGGATCATAAAAATGCTGCAAACTAAACCAGGGAGGCGGTTATGACAATTTTAGACATACTACTTATCATCGTCGGGCTTTCGATTCTTATCCTATCTGCAATGCAGGGTTTAATCCGCTCATTGGTGATGATCTTTGGTTTTTACATCACCACCTCAGTGGCGGGCTTTTTGACCTTGGGCACAGACATCATCCAAAATTTGATGCGCGGCATTACGGAGGTTTTGGAGGCGCCGGTGCCGAATCTGCCACTAAGCCAGAGTTTTATCTTCTTGGGCGTCGGCGTGCCGATGTTTGTCGTCATCTACTTCGTGAGCAAGATGGCCTTTGAGGATACCGCAGTCAAAGAGTTGGGCGGCTTTGATAACGTCCTGGGGTTGCTGACGGGGGGGATATTGGCGATTCTGGTGATGGCGGTGTTGTGCAACACCTGGGGCGTCATTGTGAGCCAACAGTGGCAACCGGTCGGGACGTGGCAATCGATGCGCGGGGCTTATGTGGCTTCGCAACTCAAGCCCTTTTTACATCAGATCCTTCTCATTTATGACCTCCTGCTTTTTCAATTCCGGTTCACGGGATACCCGCCCTTTTTCATCCCCCAATAGTATGACGCTGTACATAGTTAGTTTCTGCTCTTGATGTCTGACGCTTTCTGGACCGATCATCCCGTCCTGGATGCCGAAGAAGATCGCTTTGACTTTCAGGATTACGCGGAGGCCCTGAGCCAGATCGTTCTCTCCGGCAGCACCCCGATCACCATCGGAATCTTCGGTCCGTGGGGCGCCGGCAAGACCAGCTTGATGCGGCTGATCTCTGTGTATCTGACGGGCCGCCGCACCGCCGAGCATCGCCGCGCGCACATCGTCTGGTTCAATGCGTGGCAGTACGAGCGCGATGAGGGCGCGATCTGGCGCGCGTTGCTCCTGCGCGTCCTGGAATGTCTGAAGGATCTGGAGCTGGCGTCGGCGGATAAGCGACGCATCGAGGATTGGGAAACGCGCCTCTACGCTGACGTGGATCGCGCCGAGAAAGGAGAGATGAGCGTCGATTGGAAGAAGTTTGGGCAAGGCGCGCTCACCTTGGGGCTTTCTCTTTCCAGTCTCTCCGGCAGCCTCTTGGAAGTGCTCAAATTAGCCGAGGGCAAGATGAGCACGATTGAGGAGGTCATCGGCGCGGTTCGTCACGAGGAGATCAAAATCCGCCGCCGGAAACTATCGTTGCTGGAGGAGTTTCGCAGCGGATTCGCCGAGATCGTTCTCCAATACATCCGCAAGCGCAATGGGTTGCTGATCATCTTCATCGATGATCTGGATCGCTGCCTGCCCGACCGGGCGCTGGAGGTGTTGGAGACCATCAAACTCTTTTTGGATGTGCCGGGCTGCGCCTTCTTCTTGGCTGCGGATCACGAGCGTATCGAAATGGTGGTCGAGCAGAAATATGGCTCGCAAGAGGAGGGCGTGGGGGAAAGCTATCTGGAGAAGCTGGTCCAGTTGCCCTTCTATCTGCCACCCCTGGAGGAGGTGCAGATGAAGCGCTTCGTGGCGCGGGCGGCGCCGGATCTGCCGCCGGATGTGCATCAAATCTTCGCCTGCGGTCTGCCGCCCAATCCGCGATTGATCAAGCGGATTCTCAACATCTTTCGGCTTCTCCAGCAGTTGGCCGCGCGGCGCGGCGCGCGCGGCAAGATGGTCGCGATTGAGCCGACGATCCTGGCCAAGATGGTCGTGATCCAGGGGCGTTATCGCGATCTCTATCATAATTTACTCGAATATCCCAACTTGATTCAGGATTTGGAGATGCGCGCGCGCGGCGATGAGAAGAAAGAGGCGCCGCCGCTCATCCCGGGGGTGCGCGCCGCCCCCTCGCTGATCGAGAAATACGAGAGCCGCCGGCCCCTGATGCGGATGCTGCGCATCCCCGAGTCGTTTAAGACCCTCTCCGCGATGGAGATTGCCAGTTATCTCCATCTCACACTCCCGACCGGTCAGGATCAAAGCGTGCGCCTTGATCCCCACCAGCGCCTCTGGGGCGATTTGCTGAGCGGCGATCTTACGCGCATCCGCGCGGCCGTGCGCGAAGTACTTCAAGGCGAGATGACGGCTCGATATGCGAAGGCGCTTGTCCAGATCTTTCTGGGCGAGCATGAAGCGACCTTTCAACAGCGCCTTTCGGCAGGCTGGGCGTTGGGCTATTTAGATGATCCGCGCGACTTCGACGCGACGGTCGCCATCCCTGCCGGGAAATTTCCCTATGGCGAGGAGGCGCTGCCTTATTACTTGCTGCCCTATCGCATCACGCGCTATCTCGTCACCAATCAGCAGTATGCGGCTTTCCTGCGCGCCCATCCGAGCACGCCCGCGCCCTATGTCGATGCGGCCTGGGCCAACGCTTACAACTGGGATCGCAAGGAGCGCACTTATCCGCTCGGCAAGGGTAACTTCCCCGTCGTGTTGGTTACGTGGGAGGAGGCGAAGGCCTACTGCGAGTGGGTCGGTGGCCGATTGCCGACGCAGGAGGAGTGGGAGCGCGCGGCGCGCGGCGTTGATGGCCGGATGTATCCGTGGGGCAATACCTTCGATATGCGCAAGGCCAACACGCGCGAAAGCGGCCTCGGCGGCCCGACGCCGGTGGGTTTGTTCATCGAGGGCCTCAGCCCGGAGGGGCTGTTCGATGTGGCCGGCAACGTGTGGGAATGGACAAGCAGCGACTACAATCTCAAGACCAAGGTGTTGCGAGGCGGCGCGTGGAGCTTTGCGGCGGATTCGGCGCGCGTCTTCGCCTCGGAGCGGAGCTTGCCGCACAATCGCTCGGCTGCGATTGGCTTTCGCGTGGCCTTCGCGGGCGAGAGTACTAAAAAATCACCGGAATAAGGAGGGTGAGAGATGGAATTGCTTATCTGGTTAGGCATCTGGATCGTGTTGGGCGTAGGGGTGGGCGTCATTCCCAGCTTGATCACATCGCAGGCGCCGCCCTATGGCCGCGGAGGCGATATCGTCTTTGCCGTAGCCACGACCGTTATCTGGGGGCTGTTCTTCCACTATCTCTTGCTGGGGAAGGATCTCCCCAATTTCGCGAGCGTCATCATCAAGATCATCGAGCCGGTTACCACGGCGGGCGTTGTCCTGTGGGTGTTGCGACTGTTCCAGCGGTGGAAATCGGGGGCGTGAGGGAGGCAAAAAAGCGCGGACTCGTTCGAGTCCGCGCTTGATTATGTCAGACCTGCGTTATGAAAGCCGTTAGACGGTCGAACTCCTCCCAGGCCAACAAGAAAGCTGGTAATGCCAGAGGTGTTGGGCCAGTCGGCAAAGCCGGATCATGCACCTTCACTTGATCCTTTTCCACTTTCGCAAGCCCCAGAGCGTGGAAACCGCCAAAATCTGCCCAGGGCAATATGTCTGCTCGGGCAAAGACGATGGGGAACTGCCCTTGCTGTAGCGCTTCACGTAGCTCTTCCAGGGTTGCTGGGCCATAATTCACCTGGAAGCCCCAGCGGCTCAGACGTTCGACTCGACTGGCGGGCGTGCCGAATTCGTAGCTTCCCAACTGCTTGGCGATCCGCGCCTCGGTATATGATGCTCCCAATGCATCTAAGGCCATTCGTGCACAGGCCGGTAAACAGGCGCCAGGCTTACTCTGTTGGTAGTGTCGCGCCATTGTAAAGCCAGCGGGCATGTTGGATAATTTCAGTTTCGACTTCGGCGTTGATCAACACTTCGCCGGTATGAGCGTCAACATCTACAACACCAACTTGTCCTACATCGCATAGTCCCGGCAAGGAAAGAACGATTGGCACACGCCATGTCACTTGCTCTTTGATAACCCGTAGCTCAGGCGTTTGGGCTACCAGACCTGTCCCCAGCTCTGGAATAACCTCGCGGTTGACCTTTTGACGGGCCTCATCGGCGGTCACGTTGAGCGTCGTGATCAAATGGAAGCTCAGGTGCAGCGGTGTAGATTTCTTCTGTTGATCCGGCAGTGTCAACACAAATGTCGTCATTTGACATCCCCCCTTCGATTCAGCCTCAGATGGGTCTTGACCAAGTTACCTGGCGTGAAAATTTACACCTTCATTATACGTTTGATCGCCGGATGGGTCAATGAACTTGCACTCTCACGTGAGTGAACCACAAAAAGCGCGGACTCGTTCGAGTCCGCGCTTGATTATGTCGGCAATCTAGCGTGGAAGTGCGGTCGTCCCTATAGCAATGCAACTTCTATCTCATCCAGGATTTCTTGGAGTGTGGGGGCCGTTGAATCCTTCACGTTCCCGGCCGGAAGATGTTTATGGTGAGGAAATGTTGGGATGTCTTGATGATGAGGCGCCATATCGTAGCGGAAAATGAGTTGCTCTTTTTCATCTTGATAATGATAGGAGTACTTGTAACGCTCTACAGATGTTTTGACGTTCACGAATTCCACAAATTGGAGGAGAGAGCTATCTTGAAAGTGAAGCTTTCCTTCAATGAATCCGATATAGGGCGATCGTTTTTCTTTGACAAGCTCGGTTATCACAATGGTTGGAGCCTGAGATACGATCTTTTCAATGTGGGCGAAGTATTCGTCAATTAGCACACCTGGGTCTCCGATAGTTCTTGAAAATCCTCCTGTAATTGCAAGAGCGTCTCATATTCCCCGGCCCATTTGATGTATTCGATAGAATCTCCAAGCTTGCCGGCCTGAAATTGCTGATAAAATGTAGAGGTTTCTTGATTAAATTTTTGCTCGAAATCCTTGAGCCGTTGTGTAGTTTTTTCTATACCCATCTGAAGGACTTTTAATTCATGGTCTAAGGCCGCTTGGAGTAACCGTTTTACATTCGAGGCAGTGGCTGGTTTGATAATTACCTCTGTCATAACATCCTCCTCACGTGCAACGGCGTAGCATTTTCCTGTTGATCCGGCAGTGTCAACACAAATGTCGTCATTTGACATCCCCCCTTCGATTCAGCCTCAGATGGGTCTTGACCAAGTTACCTGGCGTGAAAATTTACACCTTCATTATACGTTTGATCGCCAGATGCGTCAATTTGATTGCAGTCGCGCCTTTTCCCCCTTGATCTAACGATGATATAATTAATCCCATTGTGACCCACAGATAATCTGACTATTCGAAGGAGGCAGTATGGACTACCAAAAACTAGCGGATGCTATTGCTACATGGATGCGAGTGTACGCGGAGCGCGCGGGCGCCGAAGGCTACGTCGTGGGCCTGAGCGGCGGGATCGATTCGGCGGTCACGGCGGCGCTGGCCGTGCGCGCGCTGGGCAAGGATCACGTGCTGGGGGTGTTGCTCCCCTGTCATAGCTTGTTGGCGGATGCGGAGCACGCGCTGATGGTCGCTAAGGCCCTGGATCTCACGCCCATCACGGTCGATCTGAGCGCGACCTATGACGCGCTGACGGAGGCGCTGCCCGCCGGCCCCGCCATGGCTTATGCCAACATCAAGCCCCGGCTGCGGATGACGACGCTCTACTACCTGGCGCAGGCGCACAACTACTTAGTCGGCGGGACGGGCAACCGCGCGGAGTTGATGGTGGGCTATTTCACCAAGTACGGCGATGGCGGCGTCGATATCGAGCCGCTGGGCGATCTCTACAAGCACGAGGTGCGCAGATTGGCGCGGGCGCTGAATCTGCCGGAGCCGGTCATCACCCGGCCGCCCTCGGCGGGCCTCTGGCCGGGCCAGACGGACGAGGGCGAGATGGGCATCACCTACGACGAGTTGGACGCGATCTTGGCCGCGCTGCTGAACGAGGAGACGCCCGACGCGCCGCCGGAGCAGGTCGCGCAGGTTCTGCGCATGATCGCCGCCTCCGCCCACAAGCGCGCGATGCCCCCATCCTTCGCCGTGGATCGGGACGCTGCTGACGAGGCGGCGGCGTGACCATCCATCCTGCATCGCCCCACGCCGACCACCCCGCCGCTGCTTCCGTGTGGATTCCGGCCCGCTGGCTCGCCAATCTGCTGCTGTTGGTGGGCCTGATCCTCATCATCCTCAACGGCTGGTATCTCCAAGACCTCGGCCCCAAATTCCTCACCGGCATCCTCACCGAGTTCCTGCTGGCGATCCTGACGCTGCTCTTCATCAAGATGGAAGACCTCCCTGTGCGCGAAGTGCTGCGCTGGCGATGGCCCGGCTGGGGCGTGATCGCGCTGAGCGTGGTAGTGGGCGCCGGCTTTTGGATGATCGGGATCGTGGTAAATTTGCTCTCGATGGTCATCTTCGGCTATGCGACGCCGATTTCGCCCGCCGCCTATCCCGGCAACGGCCTGGAGGTGTTGCTCTTCGCTACCGCCACCGTCATCGCGGCCCCCATCTGCGAGGAGATTCTCTTCCGAGGCTACGTCCAGCGCGCCTACAGCGCGCGTCGCCGCTGGGTCGGCTGGGCGATTTCGGGCGTCATCTTCGCACTATACCACCTGCGCTTTCAGGGCGCGCTTCCCCTGTTGCCGGTCGCCCTGGCGCTGGGCTACGTGGCCTGGCGCAACGACGCGCTTCTGCCCAGCATCATCGTCCACGCTGTCTACAATGGATTCTCCACGTTGGTGATGGCGGGTCTCGTCCTGCTGTCGTTCGAGGCGTCCCTGATCCTCATCGGCGTGATGGTGGTGCTCGGCCTGATGCTGGCGCCGCTGGCGTTAGTCGCGCTCTGGTGGATGCGCCGCACGACCCAGCCGCCGACGCTCGACCTGCGCCGCCGCGATTGGGGATGGGTGCGCTGGGCGTGGCCGCTGCCCCTGGTCGTGATGCTCCTGATTTACGGCTACGTCGCGACGGCGGAGTTCATTGTCGGGCGCTATCCAGAGCGCCTGGCCGAAGCGCAGGTCGAGCTTGACGCGCCCGCCGCCTGGGACACGCCGACGCGCTGGCGCTACGAGATCCGCAACATGCTGGATGAGCCTATCGGCGAGGCGACGTGTGATCTGACGCCCGCGCCCACGCACTTCGATCTGAACTGTCGCGCGGCCTACGACGCCTTCGATATCGCCGAAAACCTGCCCGTGGATCTCTCCGCGTGGGACATCGATCTCGCGCGCTTTGACCTGGCGCTGACGGGCGAGGCCACCTCCTGGCATCAGCATGCGCGCTGGTCGCGTCGTGATCTCCAGCTCGAAGCGTTGGAGGGCGGCTATCAGGTGGGTGAGGAGCGCGCGACCTACAGCCTTGCCTCTGGCGAACTGCGGGTTCAGGGGCGCGTCGTGAGCGATACCGTCGCGAGCGCGGCGCTCTTCGCGCGCGAGTGGCCGTGGCGGATGTCGGCGCTGCCCTTCGAGATCGCCTACGGCGCGCGGCAGCCGCTGCTCTCCGTCTCGCCGGCGGGGGAATATCAGCCGCAGGCGCGCTACGTGATGGTGCGCGACGGCGAGCCGGTCTGGACGGCGGACGGCAATGTGCTCGCGTGGCGCGTCACCGTCGCGGAGGAGGGAGCGGCGGATGGGGAGGGCGCGCTCAGCGCCTGGTACGACGCCGACCCGCCGCACACGCTCGTGCGCTACGACGACGGCGTGGTCACCTACGTGCTCGAGGAGATCATCACGGGCGAGGAGGCGTGCGTCAGATAATCCTTGCGAAGGTTGCGGAATTGACATCACTGCAAAACTACTCTCGATGTTCTGTGATGCCTTTAACTCAAAATCCCTCCCGCAGCCTTCGCAAGGGTGAGCCAAGACTCCTCACACCAACTTCACAATCCCCTCATCCGTCCGGGGCAGGACGTGGCCGTTCTCGCAGACCAGCCCCGCGTTGTCTTTTTGGGGATGCACGTCCGCGCCGCAGTGGGGGCAGCGCAGAATCTCGGCTAAGCGACGCAAGCTCGGCGGGCCATCGGGGACGCCGGGCTTCACCGCCCAGATGAGGTCGTAATCCTCCTGCCAGGGCTGTGGGCGGATCATCTCTAAGGGCAGCGCGCGCAACTTCTCCACGAACGCTTCCGTGGTCGAGGTGCGCCCCGGCAGCCAGCGCGCGTTCGCCCCGATCCGATTGGTGATGAGAAAGACGCCGCCCGGTCTCAGGACGCGCGCCATCTCCTGGAGCACGCGATCCTGATCGGGCATAAACTCCAGCGCCTCTAAGCACGCAACCGCGTCGAAGGTCGCATCCTCAAAGGGCATCTCCCCCGCGCCGTGCCAGAGATAGGTGATGCGGTCGCGCCACGCGGCGGTGGTCTCGACCGCCTGCTTCAGCATCCGATGCGAAAGATCCACGCCGATCAGTCGCCCCCGAAAATTAGCTTGGGTGAAGAGCGTGCGCGGCAGCCGTCCGGTGCCGGTGGCGACGTCCAACACCAGCGGATCGTTGACCAGCGCCAGTTCGCGGCTCAACGGCAGCCCCAAGAACCACTGCTCGTACCCCGGATCGAAGGACTTGACGCGATCATAGATGCGCGCGGAGGCGTCGTACAGCCAGATCACGGCACGGCGGCCCAGATAGGCCCCCTCGGCCAGGATCAGTTGCCAGTAGAGGAGCGCGCCCAGGAGCAGGACGCCGCCGATCACCAGGAGCCAGGTCATCTCAAAGAACGCTGGCGATGAGGATCAATATCGCCAGGAACCAGGGGAGCAGCGCGCGACGGTAAGTCTCTGCGTCGGGGTGATGTAAGAGCAGGAAGAGGCCCGGCAACCCCAAGAGGAGCACGATCCCGGCGGCGAAGGCGTGTCCCTGCCAGAGCAGGAACGCGCCCGCCAGCGCCGGCCCGGCAGCGGCCCATCCGCTGGGCAGCAGGATGAGCGCGGTCATCCCCATCAGGACGAGGGCCGAAAGCGCGGGGAGCATCAGCGCTCTGGCGCCCTCGATGCCCGTCGTGCTCAAACTCAGAGTAGCGCCCAGGAGCCACGGGAATCCGACCCACGCGCCCGCCGACCAGACTGTCCCTACCTCGCCGCGCCCCGCGTGCCACAACACCGCGATCTCCGTCCAGGCCAGCATCAGCAGCGTGAGGAGGAGCGCCGTCCGCCCCAAAGCCCACGCGATCAAGCCGCTGACTAACATCGCGCGGGCGGCCATCCACAGCGCCGGCGCGACCTGCGCGCGTCCGACCTCGCGCCACCACGCGCGGGCCTGCGCCATCGCCCGGTGGAGCTTCGCCCCCGGCGTCCCCGGCTGGAGATAGGGCCAGCGCGGCAGCGGCGCGGCCTGCTCCCACGTGCGCCACGCGCTCAGCGGGATGCGCCACGGCGTTTCGGTGAGCGCGCGCCACCAGGGCATCCATCCGCCCAAGATGAGCGCCAGGGCCGCGACCAGGGTCATCTTGGGGTCTGATCCCGCCCACGCCCCTGCCTCCGTGAAGGCCCACGCGCCGCCGATGAGCGCCACGAGCGGCGCCCACTCCCAGGCATCGATCCGCAGGGGCGGCCACATTGAGCGCGGGACGAGGTTCTCTGAGCGGAAGTTTTCTGAGGTTGTCATTGGTCTGCCTCCGAGGATACTGGTTCCACATGGATGTAGGCCCGCTCTACGTCGGGGAGGTCTTCTATTTGCTCCCGCACTTGATCGGCGATGCGATGCGCCGCGAAGAGGGTGAGTTTGCCATCGACGTTGATGTGCAAATCGGCGATCAACTGCGGGCCGGCGTACTCCGTGAGCACCTGGTGCACCCGTTGGACGCCCGGCACCTGCGAAGCGACCTCGACGATTTGCTCTCGCAGCTCCTGGGAGGCGCCCGCGCCGGTGAGATAGGCCAGGTTCTCGCGCCAGGCCTCGAAGGCGGCGCGGAAGATCCACAGGGCGACCAAGATGCCCGCGCTGGCGTCCACCAGGGGATGAATGTAGGCCGATCCCAGCGCGCCGACCAGGGCCGCGCCGGAGGCCAGCACGTCCGCGATGTTGTCCTTGGCCGTGGCGTCTAATGTGGGGCTGTTGACCTTCTGGGCGATATTGCGGATGCCGACGAACATCCCCCATTTGATGATGGCGCTGGTCAATAGCACGATCAGCGGGAGGCCTGGCTGGACGGCCAGCCCGCCGCTGATGAGCCGGGCGACGGAGGCGCGGCCCGCCTCGTAGCCCGCGAAGGTCATCGCGGCGGCGATGATCAGGCCGGAGAGCGGTTCGAAGCGCTGGTGGCCCTGGGGATGCGAGAGGTCTGGCGGCTGCTGGGCGATCCAGAGGCCGATGATCATCAGCAGGGAGTAGATGACATCGGAGGCCGAGTTGGCCGCGTCCGCGTAGAGCGCGACGCTGCCGGAGAGGTAGGCGACGACGCCCTTGCCCACGGCCAACACGAGGTTGCCCGCGATGGTGATCAGCACCGCCTGGCGGAAGTGTCGCCGGCGGACGGGATCTTCTTCGTGGTCACGAACCCATTGCATAGTTAAGAGCTTCTCCCGCAAGCCGTCAGGTGCGTTTTCCGCAGCAATGCTTGTACTTCCGGCCGCTGCCGCAGGGACAAGGATCGTTGCGTCCCACTTTCTTGGGTGGCGGGGCGGGCTGCGGCGTCACCTGCGAGGAAGAAGCTGAGGATTCGGGGGGCGGCGGCGGGGAAGGTGTTGGCTGAGGCGGTTTGAAGCAAGCCCACCATTCCATCTCGCTGATGGTGTCGTTAACGTAGCGATAATGGCTGTTCGCCCGAAGTTGCGCCAGCGTCTCCTCTTTACCCTCGGCCAGCACGCGCCTGACCCAGCGGAGATTGCTGGGAGTTATATCATTGTCCAAGTCCTCGGCAAAGAACTGCCGGATCTCGGGCATCAGTTCTTCGGGGTAGATAGCACTGCTGTGACTGATTAGAGCCTCCCAGACGTAGGAGTACTCTGTCTCCAAGCCGCCCCTAAAGAGGCTGCGGAAGTAGTCGATAATCTCTTCACGTGATAGGACGCCTTCTACAAAGAGGGTGAGCAGGCCGACCATGGCGGAGGAACGTGTATACTCGTTGATCTGTGAATTTTCTATCAAGGACTTTATGGGCGCTGTATCGCCGCCGGAGACCGAGGCCAGCACGCGCCCCAGATCCTCAGTGACGAAGTCGCCCATCACGTCCACGGGCTGTCTTCCAGGTTGCGAGAAGAAAGCTACAATCAAGGGGTAGGCTCGCGTCTCACGGAACTGTGCCAGCAGGTAGAAAGCGTAGGTGGGGAGCATGTAATTCTCTTCAGTGGTGAGTCGCTCCAATAGCCCTGGTGCGTCCTCTATCGCTCGGAGTAGGTGCGGGGTGATGGCCTCTTGTTGTGCGATGGCCGCTTCTAAGGCCTCTCGAGGGAAATAACCCTGTTTAATGTACATCAACTCCTGCAAAATCGCTTCGACTTCCATGGTCTAACTTCTCCTTTCGCGATAAAAAGCCTCAGCGAAGTGATTGTCTCGCTGAGGCGATGGGATGTTGCTTTTGGATAATCTCATCCGCTCTCATTGTCTTGATCGTCGGCGGGTGAGAGAAAGTTATAGATGTGATCCTCTCGTTGCCACGTCGTGCCGCACGCGCACGCGAAGCTCGAGGCCGGCGGCGCGCCCAGGGCTGCGCCACACGTCGGGCAGCGGAAGAAGTCGCTTGCGGGCGCTTCGGCGCGCGTCGCCGGCGCGCGGGAGCGCACGAAGACGCTGGGGCTGACCTGCCAGAGCATCCCCGTGGGCTGCGCCAGCGCGTCCAGGTGCACCAGCAAGGATGTGGGGAGGAGGCGTTTCAGCGGCGCCCAGCGATAGTGTGAGGCGGTGCGGATCGCCTCGCGCTGCAAGCCGAGTCTCTCCAACTGCTGCCAAATCCAGCGGGGATGGAAGTCGTAGTTCAATTCGACGAACTCGACCGGATCGCGCTCAAAGGGCGACCAGGCTTGGCGTCCCGCGAAATAGCGAAGCAGCGCTTTGAGATTGCGCTTGTTGGCAAACTCAAGCACGAAGACGCCGCGCGGCCCCAAAATCTCCGCGATGCCGCGCAGCACGGCCGGCGCATCCGCCGCGTGGTGCAGCGTGCGAATCATCGTCACCGCGTCGCAGAGGCCGGCGACGAAGGGCAGGTGATAAAAATCGCCCTGGACGAAGATGTAGTTGGGGTGCCCGCCCGGCCCGGTATCGCCCAGGCGTTCGACCGCTTGCGTCAATTGCGTGCGCGCATAGTCGAAGATGACGACGGTATCGTAGCCCGCGTAGAGATCGGCCAGCCGCCCAAACCCCGCGCCGATTTCGATGAGCGTGCGGCCGGTGGGCGGCAGGAGCGCGCGCAGCGCCACGTGCTCGACGGCGTCCTCGTAGGAACGCTCGCTCGTCCAGAACTCCGTGCTGTACCGCGATCCCTCGTAATTACAGATGGGGCGATCACTCATCGCGGCAGCAATCTCTCCTGGGGGTAATTGGGCAGCAGATCCAACATCTCATTCAGAGGCGCGAAGACGCCGCGCAATTGCTCGATGGCTGGCCCCATCCCCGCCTCATCCAGCAAAATCTCCACGGGGACATCCATCTCCACAGGGATCGTCGTTTCGACCGGCACCATGAGGCTCAGCGAGACGGGCAATTCCATCCCCTCCGGCAGGCTCAGGCTGACGGTGCCGTTGATCGAGCCGCCGCCGCCGGGCAGGAAGAAGGTCGCGTTGGCCTGGAGGGGCACGGCCTCGGTGAGCACGACGTTGGTATCTTGCTCTAGCGGCAGATCGAAGCGAATGTCCAACGGCTGTTGGAGATCGACGTTGGTCTCGATTTTCGTGTCGCCTAAGGCGGCGAAGGCGTTGTCCAGGTCGCCCAACAGCGGCTCGACAAATCCATTGACGATGACCAACGTGGGAAAGGGCGAGATAAGCAGGACTAAGACCAAAATCACATTGACAATAAATGAGAAGATAATGGCGAAATTCTTGAAAGTCTCGCCAAAACTGTGCTTCTTCTTCCCCTCTGGTGGGGATTCCGGCTCTTGATATGCTGATGGTTCGGGTTCTTGCTCGTGAATTTCATCGGACTCGAATTGCTCTGACATCTTGACACCTCCCTTTGAATAGATAACCGTATAGTATCATGTTTCTAAGTAAATGCCAAAAACAATCAGCAGATGGAGCAGATGAAAGCAGATGGGTTCGGCAAGGGAGCGACTCTGTGCTATGATTACAAGTGTTGCGTGGGTCGGAATGGCATTCTGACCTACATTGCTTATTACTTTCGTTTGATGAGGTTTGAACATGGCGGATCAAGAAAGATTTTTCCCGGCGGAAATTACGGCGGTGGATCGCGATAGCCTGGCCGAGCGCGTGGGCATCCGCGCCGGGGATGTGCTGTTGAGCATCGACGGCCAGCCCCTGCGCGATGTCATCGACGTGCGCGCCTACGCGGCGGAGCCGTATCTCACGCTGGTCATCGAGCGCGATCATCAACGCCTGGAGATCGAGGCCGAGCGGCGCTACGGCGAGCCGCTGGGCCTTAACTTCGCCCGCGAGCTGTTCGAGGGCCTGCCCCGCGTCTGCTGCAATCGCTGCGAGTTCTGCTTCGTCGCGCAGATGCCGCGCGGATTTCGTCCCGCGCTCTACGTGAAGGACGACGACTACCGGCTCTCGTTCCTGCACGGCAACTACATCACGCTCACCAATTGGTCGGAGGCCGATTGGGAGCGCGTCGAGGCGCAATTCCTCTCGCCGCTCTACATCTCCGTGCACGCCACCGATCCCCAGGTGCGCGCCGACCTGATGCGACATCCGCGCGCCGGGCAGATTATGGCGCAGCTCACGCGCCTGGTGGAGATGGGCGTCACGCTGCACACGCAGGCCGTCCTCGCGCCCGGCGTCAACGACGGCCCCCAGCTCGACCGCACCATCCGTGAGTTGGCCGCGCTCCATCCCGGCGTGGCCGACGTGAGCATCGTGCCCGTGGGTCTGACGCGGCGTCACGCGCCCGATCTGCGGCCCTACACGGCGGAAGAGGCGCGCGCGGTCTTGGCGCAGATCGAGACGTGGCAAGAACGTCTGATGGCGGAGTTTGGGCGGCGCCTCGTCTATCCAGCGGATGAGTGGTTCTTTTTGGCCGATGCGCCGCTGCCCCCGGCGGCGACCTACGACGATCTGCTGCCCGCGCTGATCGAGAACGGCGTCGGGATGGCGCGGCAGTTCATCGCCCGCTGGGAGGCGTTGCAGGCGATTCTGCGCGAGGCCGGCGGCGATAGGCAGACGTGGGTGACGGGCGCGCTCTTCGCGCCGCTGCTGCGCCGGTACGCCGCGCGCTTCCAACTGGCGACGGGCATCGCGGCGGAGGTCATCGCCGCGCCGAACCGCACCTTCGGCGAGACGGTCACCGTCGCGGGGCTGCTCACCGCCGCCGACGTGCTGGCCGCGCTGGAGAAGCGCTTCTTAGGCGATGTCGTCGTCCTGCCGGCGGAGATCTTTCGGGGGCCGGGCGGTCGCACCTTAGATGACCAGACACCCGCTGCGCTCCAGGCCGCGCTTCGCCGCCCGCTCGTGATCGTCGCGACGCACGAGGATGAGATCCAGGCGGAAAGGATTGGGGAGGCAGCGGTGTTGCAGAGACGCGACTTCTTGTTATAATGCGAGGGTAGCGTAGGTTGGAATGGTATGCCGACTTACACAGACGTAGGAATTTCGGACAGCAGCGTTAAGGAGGTGCGACTATTGGAGTGAGCTAACGCGACGAGGGGAAATCAGCGCCAGGCCCTCAAGGTGATTCGAGGGTGACGAGGTGACGGGTAGTCGTTTCAGGATTTATTTTCTTGGAACGGCTGTATCGAAAGCATCGGCGGATACCGTCAGGGAGTCGACCTTTCCCTAATTTTTTCCCTCCTGATAAAAAAGAAGCCGATCCACAAATGATCCGGCGACGGATTGGACAAAAGGCTCGGCAGGGTCGCCCATCAACCTCGATGGGGTTGGAATCGTTGCCCCTTTCTGCGGGATGCTATAAGGGTGCCCTGGTCATTCAAATTAAATTGATAACAGGAGGGAAGTATGTGTGGTATTGTTGGATATGTCGGGCCGCAACAAGCGGCGGAGGTCGTTTTAGCGGGATTGAAGCGCTTGGAATATCGCGGCTATGATTCCGCCGGGATCGCGGCGATGAACCAGAATGGCGGTATTTCGGTCAAGCGCGCGGTCGGGAAATTGCACAATCTCGCGAGTTGTCTGGATATCGAGCCGTTAGCCGGGCGCGTCGCCATCGGGCACACGCGCTGGGCCACCCACGGCGGCGTGACCGAGCAGAACGCCCATCCGCACCTGGGGATGAACGGCAACGTGGCCGTCGTCCACAACGGGATCATCGAGAATTACGCCGAATTGCGCGAGGAGTTGAGGGCCGAGGGCGTCGCGTTCAAGTCGGAGACCGACACGGAGGTGGTCGCGCATCTGGTGAGCGGCTATCTGGCCGGCGGCAACGATCTGCTGACGGCCGTGCGCCGCGCATTGCCGCATCTCCAGGGCGCCAGCGCCTTTGTCTTCCTCAGCCAGCGCGAGCCGGAGCACATCGTCACCGCGCGGTTGGGCAACGCGGGCGGCATCGTCATCGGCTACGGCGAGGGCGAGATGTTCGTCGCGTCGGACATCCCGGCGATTCTCTCGCACACCCGGCGGATGACGTTCCTGGAAAATGGGCAGATCGCGCGCCTGAGCCGGGATAGCGCAGAATTCTTCGCGGTGGCGGATGGGGCGCGCATCGAGCCGGAGATGCACACCATCTCCTGGGACCCGGTGGCGGCGGAGAAGGGCACGTTCCGCCACTTTATGCAGAAAGAGATCGCCGAGCAGCCCCGCGCCATCACCGATACGATCCGCAGCCGCGCGGATTTTCACCATCACCGAATTCACCTGGAGACGCTGCCCCTCACCGAGGCCGAGGCGCGCGATCTCCAGAAGATTCACATCGTCGCCTGCGGGACCTCGTACTACGCCGGGCTGGTGGGGAAGTATATGCTGGAGCATTTGGCCCGCGTCTCGGTGGAGGTGGATTACGGCTCGGAGTTCCGCTACGCCGATCCCCTGATCGGGCCGGAGACCGCCGTCCTCTCGATCACCCAATCCGGCGAGACGGTCGATACGCTGGCCGCGATGGAGGAGGGCCGCGAGAAGGGCGCGCGGCTGTGGTCGATTGTCAACGTGATGGGCAGTCAGGCGCAGCGCATCTCCGATGGCTACATCCTGATGCAGGCCGGCCCGGAGATCGGCGTGGCCTCGACCAAGGCGTTCACCACGAGCATGGTCGATCTCTATATGTTGGGCCTCTATCTGGGAGAGAAGCGCGGGACCCTCTCCGCCACGCAGCTCAAGACTGCTGTGGGGCATCTGGCCCGGCTGCCGGAGTTGGTGGGACAGGTTGCGGAGCAGCACGAGATCTACAACGAGTTGGCCGAACTCTTCCACAAGCGCAGCCACTTCCTCTATCTGGGACGTGGCATCAATTACCCCATCGCGCTGGAGGGCGCGCTCAAGCTCAAGGAGATCTCCTACATCCACGCCGAGGGCTATCCCGCCGGTGAGATGAAGCACGGCCCCATCGCACTCATCGATAAGATGATGCCCGTCGTGGCGCTGGCGACGCAGGATCACGTTTATGACAAGATGCTCAGCCAGATCGAGCAGGTGAAGGCGCGGGGCGGCACGGTCATCGGACTGGTGGAGCGGGATGACGAGATCGCGCGCGAGAACGCGGATTATCTGTTGGAGGTGCCGACGGCCCCGCCGCTGCTGGCGCCCATCGTCAACGTGATGCCGCTGCAATGGCTGGCCTACGCCATCGCCGTGCGGCGCGGCGCGGACGTGGATCAGCCGCGCAACCTGGCGAAGAGTGTCACGGTGGAGTGAGATAATTTAGGAGAGGCAGCGTTGTTCAAACCCGAAGGGTTTTCAAAAACCCTTCGGGTCTTGATTTTGCGCGGCGGCGCACGCTGTCGACGCCCTTGGGGACGGTGGCTTCGAGCGTGGGGTCAGGCGGTTTTTTTCTCCCTCTTTTTTCCTCTTGATTCGATTGGAGGGACGTGTATACT
>CAZCAI010000068.1:13933-23777 GCA_964496595.1 uncultured Anaerolineales bacterium | reverse complement strand
CAACAGCTTTTTGAAATCATTGCGAGGCTCCCTCTAGACCATTTTATGAGCAGACCAAGGTGCAACGCACTTGAACTGAAGGAAAGGCAGCCTCATGCAGTATATACCTGGTGATAAGTTCAAAAGTGCGTTGCACCTCACAAGACTAAACGGTTACAGCTAAGATTAGCTCATCTACATGCATCGCAGCACATTCAAAAAAGGCGAAGATGGCAACGTTCCACCTCAAACAATCTACCTATTTCTTCTAACTTTAGCACAAATTCAGAACTCGGACACGCAGTGATTACAATCTAAATCAATCCAAATCACAAACACCACACCATCACCCAACAACCCTCACAGCTTACAGGTAGATAATTCCTAACAAAATCTTAAAATCACTTGACAAATCCATCTAGAAAAGGTATAATTCTTAAAGATAATGATTATTGATAACAAAGACCGTAATGTCTCGAATGAAAAATTCAAACGACCGATTTGAAGAACTGATAACCAAATTCCGCGAGCAGGGGTATCGGATGACGCCCCAGCGCATGGAGATTCTGCGCCTGCTGGCCGCCAGCCACACGCACCCCAGCGCGTTGCAACTCTATGATCAACTCAAGGAAAAGTTCCCCACCACCAGCTTATCCACGGTATACAAGACCTTGGATATTCTGAAGGAGATGGGAGAAGTCGTAGTCTTGGGGTTCAGTGAGGATGACACGCACTACGACGCCACCGGAACAACCGATCATCCGCACCTGATTTGCCTCAAATGCCGCAAGATCATCGATGTAGACGCCCCTTCGTTTCAGAATTTGATCCAGAAGGTCACCAAGGAAGTCGCCGAGCGTTCCGATTATCACATCGTCTCGCATCGCGTGGATTTCTTTGGGATCTGCCCGGAGTGCCAAGAAGGCACAAAGGCCTAATTTGTTCAATCTATCCGCGCCTAAGCAGGCATGGATATGATGATATAAATCTTTCACCACTAGTTTAAGGAGGTAGTTTAAATGGAGAATAAGGGTATACCGTTGATTGGAGATAAGTTTCCGGAGATGACCGTCACCACCACACAAGGGACATTCAATCTCCCGCAAGATTTTGAGGGCCAATGGTTCATTCTCTTCAGCCATCCGGCGGATTTCACCCCCGTCTGCACCACCGAATTTCACGCTTTCCAGCAGCTTTACCCACAGTTCCGCGAGCTGAACACGGAGCTAATCGGCCTGAGCATCGACCAGGTGTTTAGTCATATCAAATAGTCTTAGACGCAATTTGCAAACGGGTTTCATCCTCTCTGTGAGAATAGTACTTTCATAAGCAGTCAGCGCGATTCTCTGATTACCTTCCATAAAACAGAACCTTCCAAGTGTGAGTAGGACTTTGAGCTTTGTCGAAAGCCCGGGCAATGGGCTCGGGATAGTATAAAAGCCTTCGCCCCAATACTAACCGGCGATTTGAGGCGCATTATCCACCCAAACAATTCACAACAAACAAAAGGAGATGATTGAATGTGTGAAGAAAGAAACCGTATGCCGTTGATTGGTGAAAAAGCCCCGGAGTTCGTTGCCGAGACCACGCAGGGAAACATCCACTTTCCGCAAGATTACGAGGGCAAGTGGGTTATCTTCTTCTCTCATCCGGCGGACTTTACCCCCGTATGCACCACCGAATTTATGACCTTTGCCAGTATGGCGGATGAGTTCAAAGCCCTCAACTGCGAGCTTTTGGGACTGTCGATCGACAGCACCTATAGCCACATCGCCTGGCTGCGTACCATCAAAGAGAAGATTGAATACAAGGGAATGAAAGACCTAGAGGTTACATTCCCCGTGATCAGTGACCTGACTATGGAAGTGTCAAAAGCATTCGGGATGCTTCAGCCAGCCGCCAGCACCACGCAGGCAGTGCGTGCTGTTTTCATCATCGATCCACAAGCCATCGTGCGCGCCATCCTGTACTACCCGCTTTCAAACGGCAGGAATATGCAGGAAATCAAACGCCTCCTGATCGCGATGCAACACTCGGATGAACACAACGTCGCTACGCCAGCGAACTGGGAAATTGGCGATGATGTCATCATCCCGCCGCCTGGTTCTTGTGGCACCGCCAAAGAAAGGGTCGGAGGCGCCGGTGAGGACTACGAATGTCTCGATTGGTTCTTATGCCTCAAGAAGTGCCCCCACGGAGAATAGGGGCGTTCTAAGCATACCCAACACGCTCCAATTGTACCGCGACGAAAGATGTTGGCGGTATAGATGTCAAAATCCCGGCGTTGGCTTTCAACGCCGGGATTTTATGTACCTCAATAAACCCTCTCCCCCATTGAGAAAAACTCTCACCAGGGCCGCAATAATTACTAACGTTCCAGAGAATCACCGAAGCTCTCTCCGGTTAGCATAGAGGCGATGTTCCCCGCATTGGGCGGGGGAAGCAAGCCAAATAACCGGAGGTGAACGACGGAACACCAAGAACTATCGCCTGAAGCCCGCGAGACACTAAGCCCGTTGTTATCGGATGCTGCTTCAATTAGACCACGAGACACCGATAAAGGTGGCCCGCGCGCAGTCTGACCAAATCGTAGACGAAGTACTCCCAACAGCACAATCCCCTGAACGACAAGATAACACTTTGACAGGGGACGAAGAATGAGAACCCTGTATAACGTCGTGATGCCTGTTTATAGAACCCTCGATCCGGTAAGTTACACGCGAGGTCTAATCGTGGTACGCCACACCAACGGCGACGCCCGTGCCGGTTCCCCTGGACATTACGCCCGACGACGAAGCTGCCGCGCGAAAAGCCTACTACGTCTGACTCCGTGAGCACCAGAGGCTCCAGGCCAACCCCGATCCCGACCTGGAAGACCTTACACCTACCTCGCCGGGGAAACGCCGCGCCTGCTGCTCAATCAACAGTGGCCGCAATAGTGGGGCCTGCGCTATGTCGTCGGGCCAGCGGCTGGGCACTGGCCGCACTACTGGGAAGGTGGGATACCCTGCGAAATTCGCCGTCGTTCTGTGACGCTGGCGACTTTTGACCTGCCGGGCCTCGCAGAAGCCGACCGCGTCGGCGCGGCGGTGGTCTGGCGCGAGGGCGCCGCCGCTGGTGACAGCGGCGGCCGACGTTGCGGCAGACTTGCGCTCCCTGGTACGGCAATGGGCCATTGTGCGCAGCGTATGTTCTGAGGAAGGAATTGTCGTTCACGCGGTGCAAGCCGAAGTAAATTAATGGGGCCGTACGACGCACGTGACAAAAAGGCCAGTTCGTGCACCGTACAACCTATTGTCAGCAGAAGACGATCAGAGGGGTTGTACGATGCACGAGGACAAGTTAGGACAAAACTGCCGTTTCGTGCATCGTACAACCAATGCTAATCCCCGTTTGTTACGCAGGATGTTTCCTCGTGAAATACGATACTCCTAAACTGCTCCGTTGTACGGCGGACACTCAGGGCGTCGGGGACGTGCGACTGATTATAGTAGCTCCATCCGAGGTTACGCTGTCTCATCTTGCCAAAACAGATGAGGCGACACCAGGCCTGGCGCTGCCAAGCGCGGGGGCCAACGTAAGCGGCGTCTGTTTTTGTGGAAGGCATCAGAGTCCACCCAGTGCAGGCGGAGGCAGATTGATAGGGGCTGTACGACGCACGTGACGAAAAGGCCGGTTCGTGCGCCGTATAGCCCATTGTCAGCGCAGAGCGATGGGAAGGGGTGTACGATGCACGAGGACAAGTTAGGACAAAACCGCCGTTTCGTGCATTGTACAACCGGGCCTCCTCCCGTCTTCTCCTCGGAGTTTCACTTGAATTACGATGCTACCGAGCTGTTTTCTATCTCGTTATCTTTGGGAGCGCGGGAACGATGTTTTTTGTGTCAATCGTATCAATGGTGTCAATGGTGTCAATCGTTAATGATAGGACATAGAGACTCAGGTCATTCGGGGTTTGCTTGGCAGTTGGCATCGTCGTCTAAGCAGCATAGCGAAAGCATAACGCACGAGGCGAAAGAGTCCTGGCGTGCTTTATGTTGCCCCGCCCCAGACCGCATCCAAAGTTGGCGGAGAGGGTGACTGCCGGATAACGTTCTCTGGCTGACGCTGCCGGGATCGGAGGCCGAAGGTGCAGGCGGAGGCAGATTGACGAGGGCTGTACGGCGCACGCGACGAAAAGGCCGGTTCGTGCGCCGTACAGCCCATTGTCAGCAGAGGGCGATGGGAAGGGTTGTACGATGCACGAGGACAAGTTAGAACAAAACCGCCAATTTGTGCATCGTACAACCGGGCCCCATCACTGACTTCTATGTCGATGATGTGTGGTTGATTACCATCACGGCAGCGTGATGAACTTTGCTTTACCCAGATGAGGTGAAAAAGGCTGTGTGGGGCCAAAATTGATGCGACTTCGCGCGCCATGATGCGGCAAGGAGACACGGGCAGCAAAATCCATTTGGAGCGCGGGAACGATGTTTTTCAGATGTCAATCGTATCAATGATGTCAATCGAAGCAATCGTCCATTATGGGACATAGAAAAACGGTCTGGGAGGATCTGCTCTGGGGACGACATTGTTATCCCCACGGCAGAATGAAGGCCTAATGCAGGAGGTGAAATAGGCCGTTGGTGCATTATGCTCCCTTCGTCCGTTATGCTGCCAGTGTGAGATCAGCCGTTAGAAGCTAAACACAAGATTCAGCCTAGTCTTTACAGTAGGGTTTCAGGTACTTATGAAGCGAGGTGAAGGTCGCAGTTGACACCGGTGTAATGAGGGATGAGATCGAGACGAATCCGGACACGGTCACGATGGATGTCGATAAGATCATAACTGGCACTTTCAAATGGGGCTTTGGGGCTACGCTTCCGCGAGCAGTGCCGCCGCATCCTGCAAATCAAGCGTGTCCAACCCCTCCGTGAACCAATCGTACACCTCGACCAACTGCGCGCGGGCTTCTGCTAACTGCGCCGCTTGGCCGGCGACCTGATACAGCCGATACAGGCTCATCACAGCGCGCAGTTCCCATAGCTTGGCGGCCTGCTCTTGAGCGACGTCGATGGCGCGCAGCAAGCTGGCCTCCGCCGCCTCCGGCGCGTGCTGCTTGAGATGCAATTTACCCTGGACGCGGTATATTTCTGCCAGGTGAGAACGCTCGTCCTGTTGCTGGGCGAGGGCGAGCGCCTTGTGCAACGTCGCCGCGCATTTTTTGAGATCCCCACGTTTTAAGTAGGCTTCGGCTAAGAGCGTGAGGAGGGTCGGCTGGGAGCCTTGTGCATCCGCCGCTTGAAGGTGTTCCCAGCCCGTGAGCATATCGCGCAATCCAGCTTGCGTTTGCCCCAGGGCCATACGCCCCCAGCCTCGACAGAAGGCCGCCCAGCCCCGAAAAGTCGTCAGATCATAGGTCTCGGCCAACGTCAGAAGCTCCTCGGCATAGCGAAGGGTGGCGTCTGGCTGGCGAGCGAAGGTGTGAAAGGTCACGCGCGCAATCGTCAGCATCATCGCCTGGGCATAGGCCGGCCCATCCGGCTGGACGCACGCCATCGCTTCGCGACTGCGCGCCGCTGCCTGTTCAGGATAGCCCAATGCCAGCAAGATATGCGGTAACCATGCCCACAGGAAGACGGCCCGTTCGATGGGCGCGCTGCCGGTGTAGGATGCCTGGTGCATCACGGCAGCATAGCAGGCTAATCCATTTTCCAGATGCGCCCGCGCTTTTGGATAATGACCGAGGAAAAAGTGCGTCGTCCCGGTCATCCGGTAGCCCAGCGCCTCGTAGCCTTGGTCGCCGGCCTGCTGGGCCAGCGCTAACAGTTGTTCGGCGTAGCGCAGCGCCTGAGGATGTTTGGCCTGGGCCGTGGAGAGATCGGCCAGATCATACAAGACGATCAGCCGGTGCGGGGTATCCTCCAATTGTTGGGCCAGGGCATAAGCTCGCTCCAGTACCGCTGCCCGTTCCGGCGCGCCCCAGCCTTGCGTGACCAAGAGCGGGGCCTCCAAGTTCATCTGCAAGGCTAATTCCAATCGAGCGCGAGCGGTGGAGGCGGGCAGTTGGCCCAACAGCGCCAGCCCTCGGCGGGATAAGTTGATCGCTTCGACGGGCGCGGAGAGCCGATAGGCTTGCTTCCCGGCGCGCAGGAAGTACCTCACAGCCTTTTCGAGCAGCCCCGCCGCCTCGAGGTGATAGGCCAACTGCGTAGCGACTGGATCTAAGTGCTCGGTGAACAGCGCTTCCATCGCGTTGCCGATGGCCTCGTGATGACGTGCACGTTGCACCGAATCCAACTGGGCATAGAGATATTGCTGAAACAGTGCGTGACGAAATTGATAGCGCGCCACCCTACGATCCGCTATTCGCTCCAAGCCGAGCGCATGGGTGAGATTGTGCTGCGGGCCGGAATGTCCGCTTTTTCCCAACGCGCGCAACTCGCGCTCTACCTCCTCCAAGGGCCAACCCAACGCACGCGCTAAAACCTCGGCGGTAAAGATCTCGCCCTCAACGCTGGCGAGGGCCAGGAGCGCGCGATATTTTTCCGGCAATCGGGCGAGGCGCTTGGCGATGACCGCCCCCACGCGCGGCGGCATCTGCGACCAATCCAGGTCTGTGCCGACGCGCCAACGCCCCTCGGCATCTTGCACCACCATACCATCCTCTTGCATTTGTTGGATCAAGGCCGCTGTGAAGAGCGCGTGCCCGCCGGTCTGACGCGCCAGTCGCGCGCGAAATGGGGGCTCGAACGCATTCGGCATCTTATCCAGAAAAGCATCCACAAACTCCGCCCCGCCGGCCTGATCCAGATCTACGAGGATGTCACCGTGCATCCGCTGTAACTCGTGGACGGTCGATGCGAGGGGATGATCCGACGCCCTCTCGACAGGTCGGTACAGACCGATAAGCAATATGCGGCTGCCGGCCAATCGCCGCCCCAGATGCGCCAACAGATTGAGGGTGCCGCTATCGGCCCATTGCAGATCATCCAGCACCAGGATCAGCACACACCGCTCAGCCACCGCGCGCAACACGCGCGTCACTTGATCGCACAGGGCCGCCGGAGATGGCGGCCTGCGGTTCGCGCTGGTCAATTCGCTGCCCACCCCTTTGCTCTCGAAGGTTTCATCCATTCCCGGATGCGCGGGAACCAACCGCCCGATCAAGTCCGGGCCTTGCGCTCGCAGTGCCTGCATGACGGTGGGGACGAACGCTTCCAATTGTTGTTCATACGCCAATGTGAGCACATGATCGGTCGCCGGTAGATCAAAGTCGCCGGTCAACAGGCGTAAAATTTCACGGAAGGGTAGGTAAGGATCACCGGCGCCGATCTGGGCGTTGCACACGCCCCTGGTCACCACGATGTCATCGGCGCGCGCCAGGACGCGGTGCGCGAACGCCTGAACTAACATCGTCTTACCGCTGCCGGCCTCCCCGGTGACGAAGCGTACCTGCCCCGCGCCGCGTTGCGCCTGCTGAAGCGCAGCCTCCAGACGCGCTATCTCCGCTTCCCGTCCGACGAAGGGCATAGCATCGTCTGAGAGGATGTTGGCCGGGGCAGGTTGGCTGTGAGGCTGGAGCCGCCGATCTCGAATGCGCTGGTAGAGCGCGGTGGTGCGAATGTCAGGCGCGACGCCCAAATCCTTCCCCAGCATCTCGGCGTATGTCGCGTGGTGTGCCAACGCTCGATTACGCTGCCCGTCGAAAGCCAATGCCCGCAGCAATTGGCGGTGAGCGTCTTCGTTGTAGCCATCCAGCGTGAGCTGGCGTCGCGCGCTGGCCTGCGCCTGCGCATAGTCGCCGCGCTGTAATCGAAACGTGGTCAGCCGGTAGAGGACGTTTAGGATCTGACGCCGGTAGCTTTCCCGGTGGAGCAACACCCACGCCTCGAAATCGGGACAGCCGGAGAGGGCAAAGCCGTCCAGGAAATCGCCGCGATAGAGCGCAATAGCCTGCTCCAAGGCCTCTTCTGACATCTCAGGCGCCAGTTCAGCGAATTCCATCACGTCCAGCCGGAGTTGCCCGGCATCGAGTTGCAAGGTGTCCGCGACCACGCGGATGATAGGCGCGTCAGCGTCGCGGTCATCAAGCACCCGGCGGAGATTAGAGAGGGCATCGCGCAACGAGGCCAGCGCATTGGAGGATGTGGGCCACAGCAAATCGGCCAGCACATCCCGATGATGGGACTGCTGGCGCTCGACGGCGAGGTAGGCCAGCAGCGCGCGCACCTTGTTCGATTTAAACGTCGTCACGGGCTGTCCTGCGCGCTCCAGCCGGAACGGCCCCAGCAAGCACAGTTGAATGGATGAGTTCATCGCTACCTCTTTCACCTTCTTAATGTCCTCGTTAATATTACTATAGCATACTTGAGAGGGTTCTCAACGCGCCTCTACGTTTTCGTTACGGTCGCTTTGTACAATGAGGTAACGCTTTCGTTTGATCTCAAAGTGAGGCATAATCTTATGGACGCTTATCAAGCTTATCTACTCCGTCTGTGGCAGGTGGAAACGGAGGACGGGCCGGTCTGGCGAGCCGCGCTGGAGGACGCCCAAAGTGAAGTTCAACGAAGTTTCGCCGATTTAAGCGAGTTGTTCGCATACCTGTTGGAGAAAACAGGGGCAGATATGTCTAATGCATCACACGATTTAGAGGAATAAAATTTCGATCAGCCAATTCATTATTTAGAATCATAATTTCAGAAGGAGAATAGATCACTATGAAACGCAACCACATCGCCTGGCTAACCTTACTGACGTTATCCGTAGTGTCATTATTCGTGTTGGTAGCGCGTCCACTCGGCGCACATGCCCCAGCGATCACCCCGCGCGGGGAGATCGAGGCGGCATGGCGGCGCGCCGACGAGCTGGGCGCCTATGGCTACACCTCCGATATTATCCAGACGACCTGGCCGCTTCCCAAGCTAGAAAATGTGGGGCTGAGCAGCCAAACCGACCGGCTGTACATCGAAGGGCGGGTGGATCGCCACGCCGACACGATGAATTTGCAGCTGTGGTCCGAGGGGGGCAGTGTCAGCACGCGCGAGGGCGCGATTGAACTGCGCGTCTCTGGCGATGAGACCCAAGGGCGCGTGGGGCAGAGCGAATGGAAGGACCTCGATAATTTCAATCCCCTGTTCGCGCCTGACAATGACCCGTTGAGCTTCCTGGCCGGGCTGGACGAGATCGTCAAGGAAGAGGTGGCGACGCGCGCTCTCGATCCATCTGGGACTTCGGAGCGCCTCACCCGCTACCGCTTCGATCTCAACGGGCCGGCCTTTGCCGCTCACATGCGCGACCAACTCGAGGCGGAGTTAGTGCGCGAGGGCGAGCTGCCGCCGGGCATCAGCCTGGATACCTCCCGGGTCTACGCGGGCATGACCGGCACAGGCGAGATCCTGCTGGATAAGCAGGGACTGCCCCGCCGGCAAGTGATCCACGCCAAATTCCCGCCCCAGGGGCAAGAGCGTATCGAGGTGGAGATCACCACCGACTTTTCGGGTTGGCCGGAGCCAACATCTGAAACAACTGGCTGGTGGGGAACCTTCCAATCTCCAACCTCCATCCTACATTTTCTATCCTCCAAGCTCCAGTCTCCATCCTCCAACCTCCAATCCCCACTCTCCATTCTCTCCTTAACGGCGGCCTTAGGCGCCCTCATCGGCGCTCTGATGCTCCTTCCCTCGCGCCAACGTTACGCGCTGATCTGCGGGCTGACGGTTTTCTCGATGTTAGTGACGCCGCTGTTGCAGAGCCAACAGGTGTACGCCTTTACGACCCGCCAGGCACAGGAGCGAGCACGCTCCGAACGCGAGCAGGAGAAGGCCAAACAGGAAGAAGCGTTGCGGGATTCGTTACACAGCAATGACTTCGATCCGCACGC
>CAZCAI010000068.1:9099-13833 GCA_964496595.1 uncultured Anaerolineales bacterium | reverse complement strand
AACAGGAAGAAGCGTTGCGGGATTCGTTACACAGCAATGACTTCGATCCGCACGCGAACCCGCTTGCCTCCAATCCATCCTCTAACCTCCAACTTCCAGCTTCCAACCTCCAGCATCCAGCTTCCAACTTATCCTCCTCCGGCTCCAGCCCGTGTGACAACCTAGACACCGACAGCGGCATCGACAGCGACCAAGATGGCATGACCGATCTCCAGGAAGCGTGTATGGGCACGAGCGTAGAGCAGGCCGATACGGACGGCGACGGGTTGCAGGACGGCACCGAGGTCTTCGATCTGGGCACCAACCCGCTGGCCGATGGTTGGGATACGGACGGCGACGGGATCAGCGATGGCGCCGAGGTGCGCGGCTTCGTGGATGACAACAATCAGACCTGGCACTTGGACCCGCTGAACCCCGACAGCAATGGGGATGGGATCATTGACAGCCTGGAAGTGCCCGTCAACGAGGCGGGGGAGATAGACTGCGGCAGCGTCAACGCCGATGGTAGACCCCGGTGCAGCAACGCCCAGGTCGATACCGACCAGGACGGCACGCCGGATGCCTTTGACTTCGACGACGACAACGACGGCGTGCCGGATCAGATCGACAGCGCCCGCACGCGCGTCATCGGCAGTTATGGGAGCGGCCGGCCGCAAGGGTTGGAAGACCAGAAATTCACCTTCTCCCTGAGCGATGTCAAGCTGGACACCCCCGTCTTTGTCGATTTTCAACTGCGCCCGGTCGATCCAGATCACCTCTGGTACAGCATGAATGTGCTCGACTGGCCGGCGGGCGATACCGAGGGCCAGGTTCAGCGCGTCCACGAGACGACCTTTGGCGACACCGGCAAGGAGGCGAATGGCGATATGCGCCTCATCCCTATGTTGGAAATCGAAATCCCCTACCAGGAGGGCCACTACGGCAACTTGCCCGTCAAGCCGGACGCGCCGGAGATTCAGCCCAGCACCCCCATCACGGCCTGGCTCGATACCACCCAGACCGATCTCTACAACATCTCCATCCGAAAGGACAATAAGGCAGGCGATCTATTGGCCTACGTGCCCCTTTCGCTGGTCAAGGACCCCATAGGCGATGGCGTCGTGGCCTTCGCCGGGCGTATGGTCTACTGGCCCAGCGTGGGCGATATGATGGACCCCACGCTCGCCGATGGCGGCCCGGCCCAGACAGCGCGCCTCGCCTGGGCGGTGCAGGCCAAGACCGATACCTGCAGCGACGTGCCCGATGACTTCATGCCGGATAGCGAGGATGAAACCGAGCGCTATGAAAGCTGGTGCGCCGATCCCGACCACTGGATCGAGAGCACGAACTTCATCCACACCTATCACGACGACTGGTACCTGACCGGCTTCACCGTGCGCGAGGATCGCGGGCTGGAGACCGCCATCATCTACGAGCAGCCGGACTATGCGCTGAGCCACGGTTATGATGCCGATACCTACTACGAATACCATCTATGGGCGTTGGCCAGCGGCCTGGACAAGAGCTTCATCGCGGGCCGGGGCCAGGATACGGATGGCGACGGGGCAAACGACACGCGCGACATGACAATAGACGATATTCAGACCCGCTTTCACACCGGCAGCAGCGCCAGCGAGACCGAGCGCTGGGGCATCCCGGCGGATGCGCTGCAGGTCGAGCGCCAATCCTTCCACCATCAAGGTTACCTGCCCACGCTGCCCATGACGACCACCCGCCAGATCCTCAACAGCGAGTTTGTGGCGGATGGGCAGCCCAAGATCGCCAACCCGACCCTGTTATTCGCGCGCGAGGAGCGTTTCCGGCAGGCCAGCCTTGATGACAGCGACGAGGTCATTCAGACGGACGCCAACATGTATCGCGGCATTATGAGATCCAACCAAGTTGAAGTCCATATGCCTGAAGATCTGGTGCCGGAGATGGTGTTGGCCGGCATGAGCTGGGCGCCGTTCGCGTACGATAGCGATGCGCAGGAATGGCACTCAAGCGATATCGAAGAGTACGTGGCTAAACTCAAGCCGCGCCTAGGACCGAGGTTTGAAGAGGTGAGCGAGTGGGGCCAAAGTCCAGAGGCTGTGACGGGCGCCACGCGGCTCGCCAGCGCATTTTACCTCACTCTGTACACCAGTATCAATCAGACCGTGGAGATAGGGGAACAACCCATCTCGATGGATTATGCCCTCGCGGACGAGAAGTTGTTCAAACCGTCGATGGGCGCGGGCAGCGTCGCCAAGGCGGTTGTGGATGAGATTTTGGCCCAAGTGGACGAGACCGGTAAATGGTGGTCGTTGGGCGCTAGACTGATGGATTCGGGAAAGCTGCGCTGGCTCTTTGGATCCGGAACTGCCGACGCGCACCGCCGGTTCCTGACGTACACTGGGCAGAGCGTCGGCGGCGGAACAGGCACGCTCAGAGGATTTTGGGGACGTAAGTTGACGATCAAGACAGGTTTTATGCGAGGCGGGTTATTGGCAGGAGGCGCCTTGATTGGCGCAATAGCTGGCCTGTACGCCCTCGCGATGATTTTGGACTTCCCCTACACTGATTATATCTGCAGGAGTATTATGGCGGCGCTGGCGGTGGGACTAGCGGCCAAAACCTTCAAAGGCATCTATGACCTTTACAAGACAGCACACTCCGGCGGCGTCAGCATGTGGGCACAATTGAAAAAATCGTGCGAGATGACCAGCCGGGCAGCCAAAATCGGCTTTATCGTGGGCATCATCATCACCGTCGTGGTCGCGATAGGCCTGTTCCTCCTTAACGCCATTTCCGGCCGCCTCAAACCTGGCTCCCTGGCCTTTAACCAGACCCTCGCCCTGGCCGTCGCCACGGTCGTTGTCGGCGTCATTATGTTAACCATCGGCATGATTCCCGTCGTAGGCCCTATCATCGTCGGCATCATCGGCGCTATCGATGCCTTGATCGTCTTGGTCTGCATGATTGTCGAAAAGACGGCCGATCCGAGCGGGATGGGGTGGGACATCGTCAAGAACTATGTGTGCGGCGGCATCACCGGGCTGATGACCACCGTCGTCCAAATGCTGATTTACGACCTAAATCCGTTGGTGGATCTGCAAGCGCCAGGGCGCTTCAATCCGACCAACTTCAGCCTGGAGTTGGATGAGCCGCGCATGGGCTTTAGTGTGGGCAATCATATGTCCATCAACGCCGACGTGATCACGTACCTCTATCGCAACATGCCGTTTGAGCCGGATAAAATACAGCGTGATATCGACGCCCTCATCAATGACAAGGATGCCAACGCCCTAGAAAGCTTGCTCGATAACTTTGGACCGGGGATTCTCTTTGCCTGGCAATTTGCCGACCCCTTTATCAAGAAGGCCGCTTTCCGTTATCAACTGACCGCCGACGATGAGTACGAGGGCGGGGTGGATACTGGCGATATGGATGATGAATGGGACAAAGCCAGTGAACACATCGCGGATTCGCGGCGTTACGTGATCACCCAGCCGACCGACGAGGTCAACAACGTGCATTTTACCGAGGCCGGGATTAACTGGCGCCCGACGCTGTATCTGGTGGAAAAGTACAAGATGTTAGTGCAGGAATGTGTTTCATTCCAAACGCCATGGTTCCCCTTCCCGCTCGCCGAGTGCCATCTGCGCCGGCAAGGGGACAGCTTTACGATGGATATGGGTGAACAGTTCAAGTTTGACGTCTTCCCGGCCACCCTGGATGGATTCTACACCCTTGCGGGTCAAGGCCAGGGGAGTTACGCGCTGGCCTGGGACGAGCGCTTCCCGACGTTGGTGGACGCCGACGGCGACGGCCTGCGCAGTCAGGCCACGGGCGGCAACGACCCCGACGATGCCTACGCCGACACCGACGGCGATGGCCTCTCCGACTATTACGAACTTCTGCACGGTTTGCCGGTGCTGGCCAGCGACATCGACGGCGACGGCCTGACCGACTATGAGGAGGTCCGCTACGGGACCAACCCGCGGCTATCCGACAGCGACGGCGACGGCCTGAGCGACGGGGAGGAGATCGCGGGCTGGGATTTCGTCTATGCCTTTGACGACAACGATGAACCCCTGTACACCCACGTCACCTCCGATCCCAACGATCCCGACACCGATGGCGACGGCCTGACCGATAAGCAGGAGCAAGTCTATCACTTCAACCCGCGCGTCACCTCGCGCCCGGACGTGCTGACGCTGGACTCGGTCATTGATGACGCGGATGGCATCGTGGCGCCCGGCCAGGCCATCGTCTACACCGCGACGGTCGAGAACCAACTGCGCGACATCTACGCCCTGGGCCTGCTGGAGCTTGAGTTCCCGGCCTCCCAAAATCCCTATCCCGAACCGCAGGTCTACGAACTGGCGCCGCGCCAGACGATGACGGTGAGCAATCAGACCGTCGTGGACTCCGCTCTCAGCGTCTCGGGCCAGATCAGCCTGACCCAGCGTGCCGGGGCCGAAATGACCAATCTGCGGGGCGAGGCCGGCGGCCGCGTGATGTGGCTCACGTTGAACGAAGGCGCCGGGGCGACTCACTTTGAGGATACCACGTTAGAAGGCAACCACGGCACCTGTGTGGCGCCGCACTGCCCCGATTCCGACGTGGCGGGCTACTTCGGCAAGGGGGCGCAGTTTGACGGCGTGGACGACTATATCGTCATCCCGCGCTCGGTCGCCGACGACTTCACCATCTCGTTCTGGTTCAAGTCGGATCAAGTCGATGGCAGCTCGAGCCAGTGGTGGGAGGGCA
>CAZCAI010000068.1:0-8999 GCA_964496595.1 uncultured Anaerolineales bacterium | reverse complement strand
TTCTGGTTCAAGTCGGATCAAGTCGATGGCAGCTCGAGCCAGTGGTGGGAGGGCATGGGCCTGGTCGATGGCGAGGTGGTGGGTGGCTCTGACGACTTTGGCGTCAGTCTGGGCGAGGGACGGGTGCTGTTCGGCGTCGGAGGACCCGATACCACCGTGCGCAGCGACGAGGTCGTCGCCGACGGCGAGTGGCACCACGTGGCCGCCGCGCGCGATAAAGAGCGGGGCAGCCTCCGCCTGTACGTGGACGGCAACCTGGTTGATGAAGCCTCCGGCGCCTCCACGGCCAGCCTGACCAGCCCGCCGGAATTGCGCATCGGCAGCATCCAAACCGACCGCCGCTTCTTCGAGGGCATCATCGATGACGTGCAGATCGCGCCTCAAACCCTCAGCGCCGACGAGGTGATGGAGCTATACAACCAGCCCGTTTTCAGACTGAGCATGAACGACCTGGATTGCGATACATACGCTTGCACAACTTATGACGACATGGGAGATGTAAGTGCCAGCGCACTCTGCATCAATACCAACCTCTGCCCGGAGGAGACCGACGGCGTGCAAAAAGGCGGGATAGAGATGAAAGGCATCCCCCTGGAGGTGGATCAGCGCAATGTCCTATCGCTGCACGAGGGGCGGTTCAGCCAATCGGTGTGGGTCAAGCCCACCGCCGAGACCCCCCACCGTCAGGGGCTGTGGGGCTACTCGCCAGCATGGGACGGCGACGCCTCTCGCTCCGACCCATCCGAGGCGGCGTCCCCCTCGCTCTTCATCGTCAACACGACCGACCTGGAGGTCGGCTTTGGCGATGGGACGACCTGGCGCGGGTGCGTCTTCGAGGACTTATTGACGCTGAACGAATGGAGTCACGTCGTCGCGACATACAATGGAAATGACTACGCCGTCTACATCGACGGCCAGCGCGAAGGGACGTGCGGCATCGGCGAAAACCCGCCTGTCGAGGGCCAATTCGACATCGGGCGCGCCACGCACTGCGCCACGGTGGAGAATCCCGAAGTGTATTGTTTTAACGAGGCCGACTTCGGCGACAAGGGCGAGTTTTACGCCTACTTCGACGATGACGGCTGGGACGGGAGGTGGTGGTACGAGGAAGGAATAGACGATGAAGATACCTTCTACCCCGACGCGGATCCCCACGACTATTGCGAAGGAACGGAGCTAAATCTTGAGGAATACGATGATGATGACCCGGACGACTTTATTGATGACTACTGGTTTAGCTACCGTGACCCCTCCGATACGTTCTGGCAGCGATTTACTGAATCCTCCGATGGCAACGACCTTAATCTGAAACTAATCCACACCAATCCCTCCATCCCCTTCGAAGGCGCCCTGGATGAGTTGGCGCTCTACCGGCGGACGCTCTCCGAGGATGACGTCAAGGCGCTCTACCTGACCGCCGACCGGATATTCGAGATAGATTTCGACGAGACGCCCGGCCGCGCGGTCTTTGCCGACGCCACCGCCAACGGCTATGCCGCCCACTGCGACCCGGCCGCGCCTGGTACGTGCCCCGACAGCGGCTTGCCGGGCCGCTTCAACCAGGCCATCCGCTTCGATGGCGTTGACGACGCGCTCACCATCAACCCGCTCAGAATGCCCTGGCACGCTACCGTGGGCGTCTGGGTGCAACCCGATACCCCAGGAAATGAATCTATTATCTCGTACCAGGAAACCAATCAACAGATGGGATTTGGCCTGGGGCTGGAAGATGGCAAACCCTACGTCCACCTGGGCCAGTATACGGTCGAGGGCAGCGAGGCCGTGCCGGGCCACGCCTGGACCCATTTAACTGCTGTCTACTCATATAATCCTTACTTTGTCTATCTCCGGCTCTATCAGGATGGCGTGCTGGTAGGGGAGTTGGAAGAAGTTATTACTACCGGTGATTTCCGGCCATTTTTGTATAACAGTTCGGAAATCACAATCGGGGGAGAATTCAGCGACCACTTCTCCGGCCGGCTGGATCAGGTCGTCGTCATCCGGCGGGCGCTCTCAGATGAGGAGGTGACCCGGTTGCGGGACGAAGCGCCATCCGCCAGCCTCCACCTGGACGAGCCGTTGCGCACCTCGACGGCGGCCACGACCACGCACGAGTTCGCCAACATCGCCGCCCCCGACAACCCGGCCACCTGCGACCCCAACCCCGCCCCCGGCGAGTACGGCTGCCCGGCCGCCGGCGACGACGGCTGGATTCGCAACGCCCCCGTCTTTGACGGCGCGGCCCGCCTCACGCTGCCCGATACCACGCTGGCGACCGGCGATGGCTTCAGCATCGGCGGATGGTTCCGGCTCCACCGCGAGCTGACCAGCACCCAGCAGACCCTGGTGAGCAAAAGTGGCATCGCCCGCCTGTTCGTCCCCGGCCAGGGGGAGACAGTCACGCGCACCTTGGCCTACTTGGACGTGGGCGGCGCGATTCTCGAACCCTCGCCCGATTATCCGGGCCTGATGCTCAACCAGTGGACGCACATCTTCGCCACCTACGAGTATCCCGACGCGGGCGAGACCCTGGGCCGCGCCCGGCTCTACGTCAACGGGCACAAGGTCGGCGAGGCGGAACTATCGCCGCCCACCGCCAACGCCAATCCGTTGGAAGTCGGTGAGGACTTTATCGGCATGGCCGACGAGATCGTGGCCTACAACTATGGGCTGAGCGGGCGCGACATCGAGCACATCTACGAATACCAGGTCCACTGGTACGACGCTGCCGAATCGCACAACATCACCGTCGATGCCGAGGCCCCCATCGTGACGCTAGAGTTGGCCGACTATATCAAAAATCGCGACCTCGTCCTGGCCGCCATCGCCCACGACACGACCTCGCGCGTCACCGACGTGCAGTACCGGCTGGATGGCGGTAGCTGGCGAACGACCATCCAGGATTACAGCGCCTGGGCCTTTACGCTCAATCCCGATCACAACCTGAGCGAGGGCGCTCACACCCTCGAACTGCGCGCCACCGACCTGGTGGGCCACGTCGGGACGTTCGCCAAGACCTTCCACGTGGACAGCACGCCCCCGGACGTCAGTCTGGCCCCGGAATTGATGGCCGAGGTGTTAGATTCATCCGGCGGGCTGCGCCTCTACGGGACCGTCACGGACAACGGCAGCGGCGTGGACAAGGTTTTTGTCACCCTGTTGAATAGCTTGGGATCAGCGGTGAGCAGTCCACAACTGGCCCAGGTGACCGGTGACCAGTGGGACACCGTCTACACCTCCACCGTGCCGCTCAACGGGCGCTTCACCGTCCGGCTCGAGGCCAGCGACCGGCTGGGCCAGATCAGCTCGAACGCGCAGCGACTCGCTAACGTCCACGCGGACGCACAGATGAGCGCGATGTCAGCTTTTGGGGATCGCGCGCCCGGCGACCAGCGAACCGTCCATTCCCCCACAGCGCCTCAAATTGCGTCCGCCGTCGAATTGGACAGCATGCCGCCTTTGGCCGATATGTACAGCGTCGGCGCTAACCGCCGGGTCATCACTGGGACAGGCGCCATGCCCATCATCAGCGGCACGCTCAGTGGCGCGCCCTATCCCACGGGGCAGATCTTCGCGATGCATCTGGAGGAGCCATCCGGCGCGACGCGCTTCCAGGACGCCGCACCGAGCCAGGCGCTGGGAACGTGCGCCGGGTCATCGTGCCCGCAGACCGGGCGAGTGTGGCAGTATGGGCAAGCCGCGACGTTTGACGGCGATGACGTCATCGAGTTAGGCGTCCATCGCCGCCTGGGCGACTTGGCGCGCGCCGGCAGCCTGACGCTGCTGGCGTGGGTCAACCCCGACGACACCGCCGGAGAGCAGCATCTCCTGGACGCGGACACAACCACCAGCCAGAACGGCTTCGACTGGCGCGTCGTGGACGGTCGTCAGCAATTTGAGTTGTACGGCGGCGAGACTTTCGCCGCGACCGGCGCGGTGCTGCCGGCGGGCCAGTGGTCGCACCTGGCACTCGTGATGGAGAACCAGGCGTCGGGCACGCTGGCGACCACCTTCTACGTCAACGGACAGGCGCAGCGGACGATCACCACCACCGTGGCCGGTCAGGCCAACGAGGACGATGGTTGGCGCATCGGGCAGGGATGGATGGGCCAATTAGATGAAGTGGTCGCCTACGGACGCAGCCTCAGCGCGGATCAGATCCTGGCGCTGGCCCACCCGGCATCGACCGGCGTGACGAAGCTGGAGGTCGGCCTCCTACCCATCCAAGCGTGGGCGCAAGAGGAACCCTCGCAATGGTGGACAGCGACGTTGGATCAAGCCGGCGCACCGTTCTCCACCTGGCGCTACCAACTCGCGCCGCAACAAGAGGGCCATTACCGGCTTTCTCTGCGGGCGACCGACCAGTTGAGCCAGCAACTCACCGTGCCCAATATCTGGCAGGGCCAAATCGACACGGCGGCCCCCAGGGTGGAACTGCTACATCTTGCGCCGCGCTTCCCCGGCGATCTTGAATTCTACCGCTGCCAGGCGACGGACTATTATCTAAGCGCGGATAACTACGATTGCCCCGTGCCCGGCTCCGCCCCCACCTACTACACGGACCCCTTCTCCCACACCCAACTCATCACGTACACCTCGCCGCTCGTCGGCGTCCACCAGACCGATCCAGGGGATCTGACGGCCTGTGACATCTTCGGCCAATGCGCGACCGCCTCCCCCACCGCTATCAGCGAGGCCTGGGCCCTGGGCGTGGCAATCCTGACGCCTACTGCGTCAGTCGTCATCAGCGCACCGACCACACCGCTGACGGTCACGGGCGCCACCTACGCCCAGGACGATTTAGAGGACCTCCACGTCAGCCTAGGCGAACAGGACATCTACACCACCACCTGGCCGGCCGGCCAGCAGCAGGCGACGTGGAACACTACCTACACGCCCACGCTTGGGGATGAGGGAACCCATACTCTGTTAGCCAGCCTGAGCGACCGCCTTGGCGAGGTGATCACCTCCGCCGCCTCCATAACCTCACCCGCGCTGGCGAGCGAATTGCCCGGCCCGCTCAACCACGTCTACGTGGACTTCACCCCGCCCGACCTGAGCCTGAGCACCGAGCGCGTCAACAGCGCCAACTTCGATAACGGCATCATCCAGGTGAGCGGCCTCATCAGCGAAGTTACCTGGCTGACCCATCTCCAGGCTCGCGTGGGGGATGGCGCCTGGCAGAACGCGGCCTATTCCGCCACCTACCCGCTGGCCGGCGATCCGTGGACGGCCTACGTCCGGGCGCCGAGCAGTGCGCCGCCGGAGGACACGACCTACACGCTGACGGTGCGGGCCATCGACGTGGCGGGACGGACGGACGAGATCACGCGCGTCCTCGCGGCCGACGCTGTGCCGCCGACGCCCCCTGCAACGGCGACCCTGACCTACAATGGCGGGCAGGTGATCACGCCGGGGATGACCATCACCGACGTGGCCGCGCCCGATGTCCACCTGACCTGGTCGCCGCCCCTCAGCACTGACATAGACCTGCAAAACTACACCGTCGAATGGTTTGACGCGCCGCAGCAGCCAAGCCCATCCTCGCCCGATCTCCAGCAGTCCACGACGCTGCCCTTGACGGCCACGCGCCACGATAGTTTCACGGCCGGCCAGCAGCAAAAGCTGTGGGCGCGCGTCTCCAGCCGGGACGATTTCGACAATCCCGGCATTCTGCAACGCGGCCCGGTCTACATCGATGATGAACTGACGCCCGTTTACGTCGATATGGGAGCGGGCGAGGACGACGGTCGGCCCTACGAGGGCTGGCTGCAAACTCCGTGCAATCAACTGGGCCAGGATGATCGGCCAGAGGGACAGGCCCTACCCGGTGGGACGGGCCAGACGCAGGATTTCTACACCGCCTGGGATCAGGAGGGACTGCGGATGACGTGGCGTGGCGCGGATTGGGAGCGCGACGGCCATCTGTTCATCTACTTGGATACGCAGGACGGCGGCAGCATCCGCGCCTACGACCCGTTCGGCGTGAACGGCGACACCGTTTACCTCCCCACCTACCGAGTGCAGACCACGACCTATCGCATGGCGGCCGATTGGGCCATCCACGTGCAATTCACCACCACGGCGCAACTCACCGGCGCCCGCAGCTTCAGCGCCAGCTTGCTGCATCACACTGGCGATCAATGGATAGCGCAGCCGGACCGCGACATGCTCTATCACTTTGACGTGACCCCCGACGCCGCCACGACCGATCTCTACCTCCCCTTCACCAGCTTGAGCATCACCCATCCCACCACCCAATCCCTGGGACTGGTGGCCTTCGCGACCGAGGTGGATAGCTTGCGCCTGTGGGCGGCGATGCCTACCGCGAACCAGGTCAACAGCCAATGGGTCACCGGGCAGACGCCGGAGGCAGCCCCTTGGGGTCTCACCCAACGCTATTACTGGGCCTCTCTGGGCGACGGCATCTGCCCCCGCGATGACGGCCTCGCAGACGACTCATCGGTCGAAGTATCGGTGGCGACCCAGGGGTTGGGGTACAGCCTGCTGGGCAATGGCCTACCCAGCAAGGCGGCCGATCACCTGGCCGGGCTGACCGGTTGGGGCGGCGTCCAGAACCCGATCTGTTTTGAGGAGCCGAACCTGCTGACGTGTACCCAGCAGATCGATGCCTCCGCTCCGGTGGCGGTCGACATCCGCCCCTATCTGATGAACGTCCAAGGCCAAACGCCCCCGATGCTGACGGAGGGTCAGGCGGTGAGCGTGACGGTGAAACTCGTCAATGCCGGCCAGCAAGCCGCCGGGGGAATCGCTCTCCACGCCCAGGGATGGGGCCTGCGCTTGCAGAGCATCACGCAGACGGCCCCCATCACCCTCCCGGCGGGCGGACAGGTCACCCATGTCCTGAGCGGCGTGATCGACTCGACGTACAACCCCGCCGCCGATCCAGACTGGGCCACGATAGACGTGGTTGTCCTCGATGGCGATAGCGGCCATCCGCACGACGAAACGTATCTCTACCCGGTGGATTGGCTGTACGTGGACTACCAGGTTGACCACAGCGCCCCGGAGTACATCAACATCATAGAGCCAGATCCAGTCGTCAACCTCATCGGGACCGGCGAGGTGCTGGTCAGAGGCATCGTGCGCGACCAATCCAGCGTGCCGACCATTACCTTAAGGACCGAAAACATCGATTTCCCGTGTATTGATCCCACGCCGGAGGATGGGCGATGGACGTGCTCGGTTAACATCCCCGACTTAGCTACCGACGAGCACGTTGGGATAATTGCCCGCGCCACCGACATCTATGGACACCGCAGTAACTGGTTTACCCTGTCGGCAATCTACTTCGTTGATAGTACGCCGCCGAGTGTGACGTTGAGCGCGGCAACCCAGGCGGCGTTGAGCGACGGCTGGATCGGGCCGAACGAGACGCAGTGGCGCGGCACGGCCCAGGACAACTATTTCATCGAAGCGCTCGATGTCTGCGACCCGGCCAACAGCAATAGTTGCACGCGCATTGAGAACCTGGCCCCGCCGGACGGCATGCCGAGCAACTCGGTTACCTCCGACCACGTCGCTGAGGACGGCGGGCTATGGTTGCCCCAATGTCCCAACGTGGTCACCGTGGAACATCTAGACATGGGGGGCGGCCCTGAAAGATTCGGCGAGGTGCGGGTTGGTTTGGTCATCTCGCACCCCAACCGGAGCGACGTGAGAGTCAAGTTGGACAGCTCGTACAGTTCGGCTGGATTAATAGTGCAACCCGGCGTCGGCAGCCCCCTGGTGCAGCACTATGATATCACCCTGGACGACACCGCCCCGTTACTCCTAAGACAGGATGGCGCCAATCACAATACCGCCCCGCCTTACTATGAGAATGTATACAGCACGGGCAACTTACTCAACACATACAAATACAAGCCGGCAGCTCCCGATTGGTATCTTGAGATGTGCGACACGCAACAGGCAAACCGGGGCGCCTACCTGCGCAGCCAGATAACCCTGCGGTCGGCCAATGACGAGTACGGCGTGCCCGGCGAATGGCGTTACGATCTGCCGGTGGCCGCCGATATGGACGGCGTGCAGCAGACGCGCGAGTTGGTCGCCTTCGACTATGTCGGGGAGCGCAGCCCGACGACCACCCTCAGCTACCGCGTGGACGTCGTCGCGCCGGCGCTCACCGTGAACCACGCCCTGGTCGACCAGGATCGCTTCTACCTCGGCGGCGCGGTCAGCGACGGCGGAGAGGTTCGCATCGTGCGGATGAGAATGACCACGCCGGATGGCCGCCATGTCGGGGAGGTGCTCTCCCAGGAGGCCGGGGCGTGGCTGTACCACGCGCCGCCCTCGCCTTACGTGGCCGGGCGCTACACGCTCTGGATCGAGGCCGAGGACCGGGCCGGAAACAGCACCCAGGCCGGGCCGTTCGCCCTGACCCTGCCGGAGCTGCCCAACCGCGTCGAGCAGGTCAGCCCGACCGACGGCGCTACGGATGTCGCCCGCAACTTGCCGATCGCTGTCGAGTTCAGCCAGGCGATGAACACTGGCTCGCTCAATTGGACCATCAGCCCGACGCTGCTCCTGACGCCGACTTGGAATTTAGAAAAGACTCACCTACAACTGACCCATCCGTACTTCGCCGCCAACACCGACTACCAATTGGTGATCCAGGACGCTGTCAATGAAGCGTATCAGATGCTGGAGAACGTCCCCTACACCGTCACCTTCGCCACCGGCACAACCATCGCCGATGAGGCCGACTTAGAGGTGAGCCTGGCGCTGGGCTGGGATGGCAGCGAGGTGCAGGCCGGCGACCTCATCAGCTACACCGCGACCATCACCAACCACGGGCCGGAATCCGCCACCTCGGCGCTGCTGACCTTCGACTTCAGCCCCTCTGACAGCCTCGCCTGGGCCGCTGGGACGGGCTGCACCTGGGACGGCGCGGAGGCCATCACGTGTAACCTGCCCAACGTATCGAGTTCTACGCCCTCCCAGGTCACCGTGCAGGCCCGAACGCGGGAGACATTTGG
>CAZCAI010000067.1:0-23934 GCA_964496595.1 uncultured Anaerolineales bacterium | reverse complement strand
GAACTTCACCGTTTTATGGGTTGTTTTTGATCCCTTGATTCATTGCGCATCCCGGACGTGCACCGATTACATTCCGGCTGCATTTCCTCTCTTCTCAGAAGCGAGTAAGCGTGTCCCACCACTTACCACTCGAATGTGGTATACTGAGGAGCAACACTAAAAAACGAGGTAAAAATGACAACCGTAGTTCCGCATAAAAGATCACAACCGAACGAGATCTTCAAGTTGATGTCTCACACGGGTGTCTTGGTCATCTCGGCCTATATAGCGGCACAGATTTTATCCGATATCGGCAGCCTCAAGATCGCTCAGATCGCCGGCTTCAGCATCGATGGCGGCACCCTAATCTACCCCCTCACCTTCACGCTGCGGGACATCGTGCATAAACACTTAGGGCGCAGAGCAGCGCGCACCGTCATCGTGGCAGCGGCTGTCATCAACTTGCTGATGGCGGGGTACTTCGCTCTGTTGAGCTACCTCCCGCCGGACCCCACCTGGGAGTTACAAGCCCCCTTCGCCGCCGTGCTCGGTCCCGTGTGGCGCATCGTGCTCGCCAGCATCGTAGCCGAGTTAATCAGTCAGTTGCTGGATACGGAAGTTTATCACCTGTGGGTCACGCGCGTCACGCGCCGCTATCAATGGTCGCGCGTGCTGGTCAGCAACGCCTTCGGCATCCCTGTTGATAGCCTCATCTTTTGCTGGCTGGCCTTCGGCGGCGTGCTGCCCAACGCCGTCGTCTGGTCTATCTTCTGGGCGAATGTACTGGTCAAAGGCGTGACCGCCTTGATTAGCTGGCCGGGCATCTATTTGGTCAAAGAGACCGAAACGAACGAAATGAATGGACAATAAGGAGAAAGTAGAATCTATGACAGATGAAGTGCAGAACAACACACCCGACGCCGCCTCGATGGCGCGCATCGAGCAGTTTTTGGAGGGCGCCGGCGCGGATCGCACGGGCGAGCCAGCAGCGCCGGCGGAGCAGATCGAGGGCGCGGATTGGCGCGAGGCACTGCCGGAAGGACATCTCTCCGGCTTCGTGGCGCTGATCGGGCGCGCCAACGTGGGGAAATCCACGCTGGTCAACGCCTTAGTCGGCCAAAAGGTAGCCATCGTCTCGCGCCAGCCACAGACCACGCGCCAGCGCTTGATGGGCATCCTCACCCAGCCGGCGTACCAGGTGATCTTCATCGATACGCCCGGCATCCACGCCAGGCCGCACACCAAACTCAACGAGCTGATGGTCGAGCAGGCCATCGCCGCCATCCCCGACGCCGACGTCATCCTCTTCGTGGTCGATGTCTCCGTGCCGCCGCGCAAACAGGACAAGATGATCGCCCGCATCCTCAAGACGAAGGCCCAGCAACGCCCGGTGATCTTCGCCCTGAACAAGATGGATAAGCTCCCGTTGGACAAGGTAGAGAGGCGCATCGCAAGCTACTGGGAACTCTTCCCGGAGTACGCAGATTCGATGCCGACCAGCGCCTTGCGCGGCGCCAACGTCGAGCGACTGAAATCACATCTGCTGGAGCATCTGCCGGAGGGGCCGCGCTACTACCCTGGCGATCAGATCACTGACCAGACCGAGCGGCAGATCGCGGCGGAGTTGATCCGCGAGGGCGTGCTGCGCCACACCTACCAGGAGGTGCCGCACGCGACGGGCGTCTTGGTGGAGGATTACAAGGAGCGCGACAACGGGGTCACGTACATCTCCGCCCGCATCTGGGTGGAGCGCGAATCGCAGCGCCCAATTATGATCGGCAAGGGCGGGCAGAAGCTCAAGCAAATCGGGGCCTCGGCGCGCCAGGAGTTGGAACGCTTCATCGGCGGGAAAGTCTACCTTGATTTGTTGGTCAAGGTCCAACCCCAGTGGCGGGATCGCGACGCGCGGTTAAATGAGTTGGGGTACTGAAGTTCAAAGTTTCAAGTTGAAGGTTGAATGTTTGGACGTTGGAAGGCTGGAAGCTGGTTGCTAGTGTGGATCGGCGGGGAGTAGGTCGCCAGCCATAACTTGAGAACACCTATTTTCCAGCCCGAAGGGCTTCGTTCTCTTAGCCCGGCGTCTTTAGCGCCGGGCTAAGGTTTGCACACCTACCAATCGAATCTCACAACTAGTTCATTACGGGATACGAAATACGCAATACGTTTTACGTTCTATGACTCTTGGTCAAAATCTCCACCCCCTCCCCAGTGACGCGGAGAGTGTGTTCCCACTGCGCCGAGAGTTCACCATCGATAGTCACCGCCGTCCAATCATCCTCTAAGATCCGCACCTTGTGCGTCCCGATGTTGACCATCGGCTCGATGGTGAAGACCATATTGGGGCGCAGCTTCAGGCCCGTGCCGGGCGTCCCGAAGTGGAAGACATCCGGCGGTTCGTGGAATCGGACGCCGGTGCCGTGGCCCACAAACTTGCGCACCACCGAGTAGCCGTGCGCCTCCGCGTGCTGCTGGATGGCGTGGCCGATGTCGCCCAAGGTGTTCCCCGGCTTGACCTGCTCGATCCCCAGATAGAGGCATTCCCGCGTGACCTCCACCAGTCGCCGCGCCGCCTCGCTGACATTCCCGATCAAGAACATCCGGCTGGAATCGCCATAGTAGCCGTCCAGAATCGAAGTTACATCGATGTTGATGATGTCGCCATCCACCAGCTCCCGCGCCTCCGGGATGCCGTGGCAGACGACCTCGTTGATCGACGTGCAGACGCTCTTGGGAAAGCCGCGATAGTTGAGCGGCGCGGGCGTCGCCCCGTGATCGATGGTGTAGTCATAGACCCAGCGATCAATCTGCTCGGTCGTCACGCCCGGCTTGACCCGCTCCTCCAGCACATCCAAAATCTCGGCGGTCAGCGCGCTGCTCTTGCGGATGCCCTCGATTTGCTCCTCCGTCTTGATGAGGACGCGCCGCCGCTGATGCGCCTCCTTCTGGCGCTGGTAAAGGCTGGCGAAGTCCTGCGCCTCGCGACGATTCTTGCCGCCCAACGAAAGTAGCGCTTCCTTTGAAAATTTAAGCATAGTTGCTCCTATTCCTGGATGAATGTTGAGGGCGTCTGATGTAAGAGTGTATTTGAAAATTTATTCACGCACCCTTGCGAAGGTTAACGAGAACCTTGGTAAACAGATTAACCGGCTCGTTGCACCTACTACAAACTAATTGAGGTCACTTGCGCAACCTTCGCAAGGTTAGGCCTGATTTTCAAACAGCCTCTAACACGTCCCCACGATATGTTTGGTTTTGGTTCTTATGAGTTTGCCGCAGCCCGCTCTCGGGCCTCCCAAAAGGCCGCCTGGAAATCGGCGAAGCGATCCTCTAAAATCGCCTCGCGAATCTCCTTGATGAGACTCAGCATCGTGTGCAGATTGTGGATCGTCAGCAGCGTCGCGCCCAGGATCTCCTTGGAGACGACTAAGTGTCGAATGTAGGCGCGCGTGAAGGTCTGGCACGTGTAGCAATCGCACGTCGGATCGATGGGCGCCGGATCTTCGGCGAATTGGGCGTTGCGCATATTGAGCTTGTCGATGCGACGCAGCGCCTGCCCGTTGCGCGCCACCCGCGTGGGCAGCACACAATCGAAGATGTCGATGCCGCGCGCGACGCCGGCCACCAGATCCTCCGGCGTGCCCACGCCCATCAGATAGCGCGGCTTGTGAGCGGGCAGGATCGGCGTAGTGACCTCCAAGGCCGTGTGCATCTCCTCTTTGGTCTCCCCCACCGACAGGCCGCCGATGGCATAGCCGGGGAAGGTCAAGTCGGTGAGGAAGCGCGCGCTCCGCTCCCGCAGATCGGGGAAGATGCCGCCCTGGACGATGCCGAAGAGCGCCTGATCCGCACGCGTGTGCGCGGCCTTGCAGCGCTCGGCCCAGGCGTGCGTGCGCGCCAACGCCCGCACATTGTACTCGTAATCATCGGGCGGCGCGCACTCATCCAGCACCATTGCGATGTCCGCGCCCAAATTCTGCTGGATCTCGACCACGCGCTCCGGCGTGAAGCGATGCTTCGAGCCGTCTAAGTGCGAGCGGAAGGTCACACCATCGTCGTCAATCGTCCGCAGCGATTTGTCGCCGCGCACGCCGGAGAGGCTGAAGACCTGAAAGCCGCCGGAGTCGGTCAGCATCGGGCCGTCCCACTGCATAAACTCGTGCAGTCCGCCCAGCGCGGCGATCAGCTCATCGCCGGGGCGGAGATAGAGGTGATAGGTGTTCGCCAGCACCAACGCCGCGCCCACATCCTTCAACTGGCGCGGCGTCATCGCCTTGACCGTGGCGTGCGTGCCCACGGGGGCGTAAATCGGCGTGGGGAGCGGTCCGTGCGCGGTGTGAAAAACGCCCGCCCGGCCCCCGTCTGAGGTCGCTAAGAGGTCAAAATCAAATAGTTGGTGATTCACGGGTTTCCTTTCCATTCGAATCTTCGTTTAACGGCTTGTGGGAAGTGGAAAAAGGAGAAGATATGACTGGACCCTAGACGTCGGTGACGTGCTGATTATTTTACCTGAGCGGATGGGTTATGGCAAGCTTGCGTTGGGTTTGGTGGATAGTACAGAATGTTAGGGAAAGCTAAACAGAGGAATTTTTCCCCAGCATACCATATTTAGTGATCACATACCGAAGTGTTCAAGTTTTCACTTTGACTGTTGCATTCCAATAAATTGGCGCTATAATTAAGTTAGGATGTTTTTTCGAGATTTTTTCTCATAAACGATTCTTTGTGATAGGAGATCGTCATGTTAATAGAATTCAGTGTTGGGAATTATCGTTCATTCAATAGGCCAGTCGTGTTGAGCATGCAAGCGGCAAAGCTACGTTCTCGTGATGAGCGACTGAATAAAAACAATACATTTCAAGTTGACGGGTTGCGATTATTGCGTAGCTCTGCTATTTATGGCGCGAACGCTAGTGGTAAAAGTAATTTAATCAAGGCAATGGGATGGATGAGCCGCTTTATATTGCATTCCTCCAAGGAATCTCAGGTCGGTGAACCCACTGGTATAGAACCTTTTCGGCTAACCACCACCGGTCCAAGAACTCCATCATATTTTCAGATTATTTTTCAACTAAACAACAAGCGCTATCGTTATGGGTTTGAAATAGATAAGGAAGTTGTGCGATCAGAATGGTTATATCATAAGAAACAACGTGAAACGCGCTTGTTTATCCGTGAAGGAAATACTTATGATATCTCAACTGTATTCAGAGAAGGTCGTGGACTGGAAGATCGCACACGACCCAATGCACTGTTTCTATCTGTGGTCGCGCAATTCAATGGAGAATTATCTATTGAATTGTTAAATTGGTTCCGGACGGGATTCAACATTATTTCTGGATTGGAGGATACAGCTTATAGGGGATTTACCACAAGACGTTTTCAAGAGGATAAAGCATTCAGACAACAAGTAATCGCTTTCGTGAGGGAAGCAGATCTAGGTATTTCTGATATTCAGATTGATACTCGACCTATCAGAGAATCCGGTATGCCTGAAGAGTTACGTGATATTGTAGAGGAAATGATGAGTAAAGTTGCAAAACCCGATCTAAAGGAAAGCAATATTGGGGAGTTACTGATCAGTCGGGTAAATACGGTGCATAAGGTTTATGATCATGAAAGAACCAGAGTTGGAACGGAAGTTTTTGATATGGAGGATGAGGAATCAGAGGGAACCTACAAGCTCTTCTATCTCACGGGTCCATTGTTAGACACTTTGGAAAAAGGGAAAGTTTTAGTTATAGATGAGATGGAAGCTCGTTTACATCCTATTATCACTCGTGCCATCATCCAGCTTTTCAATTCTCGTAAATCTAACCCCCAAAATGCCCAGTTGATCTTTGCAACACACGATACAACCCTATTAAATCATCGCTTCTTTCGTCGTGATCAAATCTGGTTCACTGAAAAGGATAGGTATGGTGCGACTGATCTCTATTCACTATCCGAGTTAAAAGTGCGCAATGACGCTTCATTTGAGAAGGATTATATCAACGGCAAATACGGAGCTATCCCCTTCATTGGCGGATTGCAGGATCGTTTCATAGGGGGGAGGAATGGCGAGAACTCCTAAACCTAGCGGGCAAAAGTTACCCAAAAAAGGCAAACCCCTTCGCGGTCGCAGGACAAATTTTCGGCCAATACGTCCCAAGTTTCTTATCGTGTGTGAGGGTAGCAAAACAGAACCAAATTATTTCAAACGATTTCCTGTAAATAAAACCGTGCTGGAGCTTGATGTGCGGGGTCTAGGTGATAATACGCTGAGCTTGGTACAAAGGACATACGATCTGATACAAGAAGATAATTATACTCAAGTATGGTGTGTCTTTGATCGTGATAGTTTCCCCGCTGGCCAGTTCAATGAAGCATTGGAATTGGCTCAGCGGCAAGATATCCGTGTTGCGTACTCAAATGAAGCTTTTGAGCTTTGGTATTTGTTGCATTTTCACTATCATAATACAGCAACTTCACGGCGTCTCTATAAGGAAAAACTTACCGAGCGACTGGGAAGGCCTTATCAAAAGGATGATCCTGATATGTATTACGAACTGGAAGACCTTCAGCCTCAAGCTATTCGGTTTGCAGAAAAGCTACTTAAATTCTATGGCCCCAGTCATAATCCAGAACGTGACAATCCTTGTACCTCGGTGCACCTGCTGGTACAAGAACTAAACAAATACATTTCATAGATAATTTTATCGCGCAAGTTTTTATATTTGTGAATTTGAGTCTTTTGGATTTTGCCGGGCAACCCCCTCATTAGTCCTAAAAGTAGCCAAAAATTGCGTGTTGGTGGGGATCACAGACCTTTTTCGCGTCGTTACTGGGTTGTGGATGGGGATAGTACGATTGCACCCGGCGAATTCCTGAAGAGCCGTGAATTTATAGACAGCGTATAATAGATAAGCTGCGTCGTTGTTATAATTGAATCCAGGCATGCGAAAAGCCGTCCCCAGAACCATCTCTGAGGACGGCTTTTTGCATGCTCCCCCATCCTTCACCTGATCAAGATCGCCCTTGCCTGTAAGTAGCTCCCGTGTAAACTAAGGACAACTCACATTCAATACACCCATAACCCCATAGCTCGTAGGAGGGACAAAGATGACGACGGAACAAGAGTTGAAGACATTGCTCGCGGCCGCCCAGCCGCTGATCGAATTGGCTATCGCCGAGGACATCGGGCCGGGCGATGCGACGAGTGAAGCGATCCTCAATGCGGATGAGACCTTGCACGCTTGCCTCACGGCCAAGACCGGCGGCGTGATCGCCGGGCTGCCCGTGATGGCGGAGGTCTTCCGCCAGGTCGATCCCGCTATCACGTTGAGCGCGCGCATCGAGGAGGGACAGGATGTCGTGCCGGGCGAGATCGTCGCGGAGGTCGCAGGGCCGGGGCCGTCGCTGCTGGCCGCCGAGCGCGTGGCGCTCAATTTCCTCCAGCGGATGTCGGGCATCGCCACGCTGACGCGCAAATTCGTCGACGCTCTCGCTCTGAGCGATGCCACGCTCTTAGATACGCGCAAGACGCTGCCCGGCTACCGCGTGTTGGATAAGTACGCCGTGCGGATGGGCGGCGGCGCCAATCATCGCATGGCGCTCTTCGATATGATGATGGTGAAGGACAACCACGTGGACGCCGCCGGCAGCATCGAGAAGGCCGTGGCGCAGGCGCGCGAGCGCCATCCCGATCTCCCCATCGAGGTGGAGGTGCGCACGCTGGACGAACTGCGCACCGCGCTGGACATCACGCCGCCGCTCGACCGCATCCTGTTGGATAACATGGATCTCGCCGCGATGCGCGAGGCGGTCGCGATGGCCGCTGGGCGCGTCCCGTTGGAGGCCTCCGGCAACGTCACGCTGGCGCGCGTCGCCGATATCGCCGCCACCGGCGTGGATTACATCTCGGCCGGCGCGCTCACCCACTCGGTCAAGGCATTAGATGTCAGCATGACGATTCAGCGCCCCGCGCCGCCCGAGTCAAAGGCTGCGTCCCCCGACGCCGCGAGCCGCGTCGCGGCCACCAAGCGCGCGTTGGGCGACCGGCTCGTCATTTTGGGCCATCATTACCAGCGCGATGAGGTGATCGCCTTCAGCGACTATCGCGGCGATTCGCTGCAACTCTCGCGGCAGGCGGCCCAGACCGATGCTGAGTACATCGTCTTCTGCGGCGTCCATTTTATGGCGGAAAGCGCCGCAATTCTCGCACAGCCGGATCAGCACGTCTTTATTCCCGATAAGGAAGCGGGGTGCTATCTGGCGGATACCGCCTCGCGCCCCCTCGTCGCGGCGGCCTGGGAGGCGTTGGATGCCGCCTTGGACGATGTCGAGGCCGAGGTCACGCCCATCACCTACGTCAACTCCGATGCTGCGCTCAAGGCCTTCTGCGGCGAGCACGGCGGTCTGACTTGTACCTCCGGCAACGCCGAAAAGGTGCTGCGCCACGCGCTTACAAAGCGCCCGCGCATCTTCTTCTTCCCCGATCAGCACCTGGGACGCAACACCGCGCTGGGCCTGGGCATCCCGCCGGAGGAGATGCTGCTCTGGAACGTGAAACATCCGCCCGCACCCGACGCCATCCGCCGGGCGAAGATCATCCTCTGGCCCGGCGCGTGCAACGTCCACCAGCGCTTCCGGCCGGAGCACGTCCGCGCCGTGCGCGCAGCCTATCCCGGCATCCGCGTCATCGTCCATCCCGAAGTGAAAGCCGAGGTGGTGGCGCTGGCCGATGACGCCGGCTCGACGGCTCGCATCGTCAAGCAAATGGCGGCGGCCCCGGCGGGCGCGCAATGGGCCATCGGCACCGAAAACCGCCTCGTCGAACGCCTGCAAGAGGAGTACCCGGAGCAAATGATCCGGTCACTGGCGGATGTGCCGCCCTATTGCATCACGATGAGCCAGATCACCTTAGAGAATTTAGCCGATCAACTGGATGCGCTGGCGCGCGGCGAGATGCGCAATGAGATCATCGTAGCGCCGGAGACGGTCAAATGGGCCAGGGTCGCCCTGGAAAGAATGTTAGCACTATAATGAGAGTTGAAAGTTGGGAATATAGTCCATCCATTGGTTAAAAATCATTTATCCGTAGTCAGGCACGAAATGAAGATGGAGTGCCGTTTTACGCTACATATATGAAGAACGCCACTCCGCTCGAGCCTAAAAGGCTCCGCTTCGAGGCTGACTACGAACTGACTTAAGGAAACTACCTATGTCCATCGAAACTGACGTACTGATTATCGGCAGTGGGATTGCGGGGGCGGCGGCGGCGCTGCGATTGGCGGAGGATCGCCAGCGGCAGATCACGGTGGTGACGCGCGCGCGGACGCCGGAGGAGACCAACACGCGCTACGCCCAGGGCGGGATCGTGGCGCGCGGGCCGGACGATTCCGCCGAGTTGTTAGTTGAGGATGTGCTGCGCGCCGGCGCCGGGCTGAGCTTGCCCTCGGCGGCGAAATTGCTGGCGGAGGAAGGCCCCGCGCTCGTGCAGCGCGTGCTTATGGAGGAAGCGGGCGTTCGCTTCGACTGCCGCGACGACGGCGCGCTCGCCTACACCCGCGAGGGCGGCCACGCCACCTCGCGCATCCTCCACGTGGGCGATGCCACGGGCCGCGCTATCGAGGAGGCGCTGATCGCGCGCTTGCGGGAGCTGCCCAACGTCACGCTGCACACCGGCGCCACCGCCGTCGACCTCATCACCTCGTCGCACCACAGCTACGATCCGTTCGCCGTCTACGAACCGATCGCGTGCCACGGCGCTTATGTGCTGAATCGCGAGGAGAACCTCGTGCATCGCATCCTTGCGCCGGCGACGGTGCTGGCGACCGGCGGCCTGGGCCGCATCTATCGCCACACGACGAATCCGACAGGCGCGCGCGGCGATGGCCTGGCGATGGCCTATCGCGCGGGGGCGCGGGTCATCAATGCCGAGTACATCCAATTTCATCCGACGACGTTGGCCGTGCCCGGCGCGGACAACTTCCTTATCTCCGAGGCGGTGCGCGGGGAAGGCGCGCGGCTCTACACGCCCGCCGGGCGCCACTTTATGGACGACTACGCGCCGCAATGGGGCGATCTCGCGCCGCGCGATGTGGTCTCCCGCGCGATCCATCACGAGATGTTGGAACACGGCTATCATCACGTCCTGCTGGATCTGGCCACTGCGATGGACGCGGCGCGCATCCCGGCGCGCTTCCCCACCATCCACGCGCGATGTCTGGAGGCGGGCATCGACATCACCGCCGAGCCGATCCCCGTCGTGCCGGCGGCGCACTACTTCTGCGGCGGCGTCCGCGTGGATGCCTGGGGCCGCTCGACGCTCGATGGCCTGTACGCGGTGGGGGAAGTCAGTTGCACCGGCATTCACGGGGCCAATCGCCTGGCCAGCACCTCGCTGCTGGAGGGGTTGGTCTGGGGCGACCGGGCCGGGCGCGATATTATGGCGCGAGCGCGCGAGGACGCCAAACTGCGCCGCGTCGCCTTGGACGAGATCCCGCCGTGGGAGGATGTCAGCGCGGGCCGGGCGGCCGATCCGGTGCTCGTCTACCGCGATTCGCGCACCATTCAGAACATCATGTGGTTTTATGTGGGATTGGCACGCAACACGCATCGCTTGGCGCGGGCAATGAAGGATCTCAACCATATGTGGGAAGTGATTGACGACTTCTACCGCACGACGCGGCTCAACGATAACCTCATCGGGCTGCGGAACATGGCGCAGGCGGCGTGGATTATCACGCAGGCGGCGTGGCACAATCGCCAGTCGCGCGGCACGCACTATCGCGAGGACGCCGCCGATGATGAGTTCGCCAGCCTGCACAACACCGAAGGCCCGCTGCCGAGCGTGGTCAGCGAGTTTTGAGGATTTGGAAGTTCAGGAAGTAGGAAATTAGCAGCTCGAACTAAGAAGAGCTAAGGAAAACTTTTTAAGGAGAACCATGGAAACTTCAACGGTATTGTTCGCTTTTGGATTGACGTTATTTGCCGGTCTGGCAACCGGCGTGGGCAGTGCGCTCGCGTTTTTTAGCAAGCGCACAAACGCGCGGTTCCTCTCCGGCGCCCTGGGATTTTCGGCCGGGGTGATGGTCTACGTTTCGATGATTGAGATCTTTCTCAAAGCCAGGGATTCTCTCACGGCGGCGGTAGGCGAGACAAGGGGCTATTGGTACACGGTCATCGCCTTTTTTGCCGGCATGTTGATCATTGCCCTCATCGATCAGGTGGTCCCCTCTTTCGAAAATCCGCACGAACCGCGCCTAATCGAAGAGATGGAAAAGATGGATGAGGAAGAAAGGGCGGAAATCGAAAAGAAGAATGATCTATTCCGGATGGGGATCTTTTCGGCCCTGGCAATTGCCATTCATAATTTCCCGGAGGGGTTGGCGACCTTCGCCAGCGCGCTCCAAGATCCCACTTTGGGATTGAGTATCGCCATAGCAATTGCGATCCACAATATCCCGGAGGGCATCGCGGTATCGGTTCCCATCTATTATGCCACGGGCAGCAAGCGCCGAGCGTTCCTCCTCTCATTTTTATCCGGGTTATCGGAGCCGGTCGGCGCTCTGGTGGGCTATTTTATCCTCTTCAATCTGTTTAACGAGCTGATGTTCGGCGTGATTTTTGCTGCGGTCGCCGGAATTATGGTCTTCATCTCGTTTGATGAGTTGTTGCCCACGGCGGAAAAGTACGGCGAGCATCATATCGCGGTGTACGGCGTCGTCGCCGGCATGGCCGTGATGGCGTTGAGTTTGGTGCTTATTGCGTGAGACCCGCTGTAATTTTTGAGCGACAGCAAAAAAGCCGCCCTCGGAGATAGCTCCGGGGGCGGCTTTGGCACGAGTCAGACGTTAGCCCTCCGCTGCTCGGCGGCCCTTGGCGGTCAAGGCCCAGCCCGCAAGCAGGGGGTGCTTGTTGATGGCGCAACCGGCGCAGGCGGCGCGCAGCTTGCATCCCTGGCACGCGCCGGCCTTCTCCATCTTCTCCATCGTCTCTAGCGGCTCGGTCGCCAGCGGCGCGAGATAGCCCTTGCGCGCCAAGTCTGTCATCATCTGTGCCAGAAGCCCCTCGCTGATGTCCAACCTGCGCGCCAGACTTGATTGGCTGTGCCCGTAGCCGTTTGCGATCTCCTGAAGGATCTGTTTCAACATCGCTGCTATCCCAATCCCAGCAGCATGCCGCCCTGGAAGACGACGACGGCGATGACCCACGCGAGGATAAGCTGCCCGATCACGCTGACCCACATCCATTTGGCGCCCAACTCCTGGCGCTCGGCGGCGATGGCGACCATGCAGGGCGTGTAGAGCAGGACGAAGAGCATGTAGGAGAGCGCGGCCAGCGCGCCGTGGCCGTTGCTGGTGGTCTCAAAGTCGTCGCGGACGGCGACCATCAAGTCGGTCGGCTCTGCCTCCTCCGCGCCCGCGAAGAGATCGATGCCGACAATGAGGGGCAGGGATTTGAGCGTATCGACGGTTGCGCCGATGAAGCTGGTGATGATCTCGCCGACATCCTCGAAGAACGTCGTGGGTGCGGCGGCCTCTTCGGGCCCTTCGACGTCGTAGACCTGCGCCATCGTGCCGACGACGACCTCCTTGGCAACGAAGCCGGTCACCAGCGCGCCGCTGGCCCGCCAGTTGCCGAATCCGGCCGGCTTGAAGATCGGCGCCAGCCCGTGCGAGACCGTCGCAAATGCGCTCTGATCCACCGGCGCCTCGGCAAATCCGCCCCCGCCGCCGACGGGAATCGCCAGCAGGAACCAGATGATGATGCTGGTAACCATAATCAGCCCGGAGGCTTTGCGCACGAAGCTCTGCGTCCGCTCCCACATATGGAACCAGATCGCTTTGAACGTGGGCAGGCGATAGGGTGGCAGCTCCATCACGAAGGGCGCTTGCTCCTTGCCCTTGAAGAGTGTGTTCTTGAGGATCACGCCCAAGACGATGGCGACCAGGATGCCGATGATGTACATCCAGAAGATGGCCGCGCCGGCGTTATCGGGGAAGAAGATCGAGGCGAAGAGGGCGTAGACCGGCAGGCGCGCGCCGCAGCTCATAAAGGGGACGAGCAGCCCGGTCAGCACGCGATCTTTCTCATTTTCCAGCGTGCGCGTGGCGTAGAATGCGGGCACGGTGCAGCCAAAGCCCACGATCATCGGCAGGAAGCTCTTGCCGTGTAGACCGAGCGCGTGCATCAGCCGATCCATCACGAAGGCGGCGCGCGCCATGTAGCCAGAGTCCTCCAGAATCGCGAGCGCCAGGTAGAGCGACATCATCACGGGGACGAAGACCAGCACGCCGCCCACGCCGGCGATGATGCCATCGACGAAAAGGCTTTCGACCCACGTGCCGCCCAGTCCCAGCAGCCCAATGATGGCCGCAACCCAGTTGGTGATCGGGCCGCCGATGACGCCATCCACCCAATCCAGAAAAGGCCCGGCCACGTCGGTCGTGACCTTGAAGACAACCCACATCAGCGCCAGGAAGATGGGAATGCCCAAGACGCGATTGGTCACGATCCGGTCGATTTTGTCGGAGAGCGACAGGCGATCTTGCACCGTGCGCTGTACGGTCTCTTTCACCAGGCCGTGAATCCAGCCGTAGCGCCGGTCCGCGATGATGGTGTCCACATCGTCGCCGTAGACGTCGCGCAGATGTTCGATGCTGGTCTCGGTCTGACCGAGAAGCGCCGCGTGATTGCCCGATGCGTGGAGTTTTGCCAGGATGTCCTCATCTTCTTCCAGCAGTTTGACCGCCAGCCAGCGCGTGGTGTAGCGCTCGGACAGATCGGCGTCCTGCTCGATGAGTTCTTGCAGCGCGACGATTTCTTCTTCCACCTCGGCGCCGTAGTCTACCAAACCTCGATTCCGCGTATAAGCCGCGTTGTGGGTTGTTGCCATGATTACGCCTCCTTTCGTGTATGCAGCGCCGCGACGATAGCGGCGCCTAGATCGTCAATACCCCGTTCCTCGCGGGCGATGGTCGGGACCACGGGCGCGCCTAGCCCTCGCGACAACTTCTTCACGTCGATCTTGAGGCCCTTCGTCTCGGCGATATCGGCCATATTCAGCGCGACGATCACCGGCGCGCCCATCTCGATGATTTGCACGACCAGATAGAGGTTGCGCTCCAAATTGGCCGCGTCCACCACCACAACGACGGCGTCAGGCTGCGCATCGATGATAAAATCGCGGGCGATGATCTCTTCCAGTGAAAACGCCGTGAGGCTATACGTGCCGGGCAAATCCACGATGGTGTAGTTTTGCCCCTGGTACGCCCAGGTCCCTTCCTTCTTCTCGACCGTCTTGCCCGGCCAGTTCCCGACGTGTTGGCGCGCGCCGGTAAGCGCGTTAAACACCGTGCTCTTTCCCACGTTGGGATTGCCGGCTAAAGCGATAGTTGCTTGAGTCATTGTATTACTCCTCCGTTTGAATAAGTGGTTCTACCATAATGTGATGAGACATCCCCCGCCCGATGGCGAGGCGCGTCCCTTTGACATCCACAATCACCGGGCCGTGACCATTGCGCTGCACCAGGCGCAGCGGCATATTGAGCGTCAGGCCCATATCGGCCAGCCGCCTGCGCATCTGGTGGCCGCCGTGCAAGGCGACCAGTCGCACCGTCTCTCCCGGTTGGGCCATCCGTAAGGGCATCATGCGCACCTCACGCGGTCTCGATGTGGATGGCGCGCGCCTCGGATTTGCGCAGGGAGAGGCTGTAGCCGCGCACGACAAACTCGATGGGATCGCCAAAAGGCGCGATGCGCTTGACCTGCACCTCTGCGCCGTTGACCAATCCCATATCCATCATCCGCCGGCGAATGGGCCTATCGCCCTCTACTTTGCGCACCGTCCCGGATTCGCCGGGCGCCAAATCGCTCAATCGTTTCATCTGCTTCTTCGTCATTACATCCCTCCGTGTTATGGCTAACTGTAATATACATCGGTTATATTATTAGGTATACCTAAATATTATCACGGACCCGAACTTTGTCAAGGGGTTTCTTAAGGATTGCCTAAAGATCGAGGGGGTGTGAGGAAAAGAAAAAGAGCGTTTGGCCTATGAGGACAGGCCAGAACGCTCTATTTCAACTCAACAGATTCAGCAGAGGGCAGCTACGAAGCGGCGCAGGTTGTCACTTCCACCATAATCTCCGCCGCCTCTTCCTTGCGCAGGGAGATTTGATAATCCTTCAAGGTGAATTCCAGTGGATCGCCAAAGAGCGCCTTGTGCTTGAGGCGGATTTCTTCGCCGGTGACGACGCCCATATCCAATAACCGCTGACGCAGCGCGCCCCGGCTGTTGTTCCGCACGATGACGCCGACTTCTCCCTTGCGCAATTGGCTCAGGGGGATCAACTTGACGCGAGGGAGGCTTTCCTCTGTCGGCGGGCATGTCACTTCCGCGATCTCTATCATATCGGCTTGGGGGATCACTAAAATATGCGAGGCCATTGCTGGAGTCACGCTGAGATGGCGCGGTTGTGTCTCGCTCGCGCCCATCTTCAGCAACCGATCTCCGGAATCCGCGACGCTCAGCACCGTCACCGGCGTGCCAACCTGCAGCCCGTGCTGATGCAGAAACTCGCGGATCGTCGCCTCCGAGGGCAGTTCCGCCACGTGGCCCACGCGCCCGGTGGTGATCGTCGTCAGCGGGACGGCGACGGGATAGGCGATATCGGTGTTCGCCGAGGGGATCGGCGTGCCCAGCGGCGTCACCCTGGGGTTCCCTAGAAAATCGGCCAGGCGATCTGCCACATCATTCGGCGTGCCGTGCTCCAGCCTATCGGCGACCTCGTGCGCGCGCCCCGGCGCTAGGCCGAGCCGCTGAGTCAGGAAGACGGTCCAGAGGCCCCGGCGGCGTAAAACCGAGCGCCCGCGCCGCTCGCCCGCGTCTGTGAGCGTGACGCCCTTGTAGGGGCGATAAATTACCAGGCCTTGCTCCTGCAGCTTGCGACACATCTCATTGGCCGAGACGCTGGAAATTGAGAGGGCGTCGGCTAACGAGGAGAGGGGCACCGGCTCATCCCGGGCCTCCCGCAGTCGTATGATGGTGGCGAGGTACATCTCTAGGCTTTCGCTCATAAGGGTATTATCTTGGCCTCGGCAGGGATGTCAAGAAACGTTTTTAGGAGAAGTCGCTGCCACTGCAATGGACTTGCTATGCAATCGCTTATGAGGCTTTTGGATTTTGCCGGATAACCTCTCAGTAGCCCTAAATGCAGCCAAGATTTGCGTGTTTGTGAAGGCCACAGCCTTTTTCCGCGTGGTTACGAGGTTGCTCGTGGAGCACGGCGAATTCCCGAAGGGCCTCGCTGATTTCTGAAAACGGCTTTCGCACGTCAGCTTGGATCGATGGTTGCGGACGAGTCAGCTATCCATTTCGATCAGCCCAAGATGTTGCTTCTCTTTCGGTCACGAACTGGCCCGGTAGGCTTGCCACAGCCCGGTCCACAAGCTTACATCTAAGAGCAAGCGCGTCCAGAGGGGCGGTTGCACAAAGGTGAAGAACACCAAGCTCAGCACGGCCGCGATCCCCACGCTGAGCGCCCACGGCCACGGGTGCCGCCACAGGAAGAGACCGCCGCCGCCCAAGCCGGCCAGCAGCGCTGCGAGCCACAGCGTGATTTCTATGCCTTCGCTGAACGGCGGATCGGTGCGCCCTTCGGCTCGATCCTGAATGCCCTGGATCATCCGGCGTTCCATCACGAAGCCGCCGGCGTCCATCACCCAACCGAGCGCGGCATTGCCGCCCATCTCCGCCGGGGGCTTGATGCGCGTGCGCACGATCAGCCGCGTGCGGTTGTCCGCGATGGGCGTGAGGTGCCAGATCCACGTCCAGCCGATCTCGTTGGTAGAATCGGCCAACAGCCAGGCGCCCGGCTCGACCTCGCGGATCTGTATCGCGCCGCCGATGATCTCGATGCTGGGTTGCGGGTCTTGCCATTGGGGGACGATGCGGTCGGCGTTGTGGTAGATTTTCTCGCCCGCCACCAGATTTTCGATGAAGGTGTAGCTGTAGAATCCCCCGCGTCGATCTCCCAATTGAGCGATCCAGGGCCATACTTCTTCCGGGGGCGCGTCAATCGTCGTCGCGTGGGTCCAGAAGATCAGCGGCTCGGTGATCAGTTCGTCGCCGGGATAATCGGCGGTCACCTCCGCCTCGGTCGCACCCCAGGTATGGAACCAGTGGGGCAAGAGCGGAAACGCAATCCCCAGGAGGGCGACGATGATCGCCCCGCCGGCCAAAAGCCGTAGCAAGCGTGTGCGAATGGTCATAAGCGTTTATCCTCCAGGGGTGATCGAACCCGCGGCCATAAACGAGAAGATGAGCACATCTTGGACGAAGTGGATGAACCATGCCCAGAAGAAACCGCGCGTCTCGACCATCGCCTTGCCCAGCATCCAGCCCAAGAACGATGACATCACCACACCGATGATGCCATAGGGCACGCCAAAGTAGTGGCCGATGCCAAAGAAGATCGCTGCGATCCACAGGGCTGGCCGCGAGCCGATGGTCGGTTCCAGCCCGGCCAATAACGAAGCGCGGTAGGTCATCTCCTCGTTGAAGGCGTTCATCGTGGCGAGGAGCAGGATCATGGGGAACATCGGCGCAACCTGCGCGAAATCATTCCACGAAGTGCGCGCGCCCAAAATCAGGAAGAGCAGCGTCCCCAGGCCAATGTACAAGCTCCATTGGCCACCGAAGTTGGTCCACGGGTCGGGTTCAGGGAAGCCCAGCCAGCGCACCTGCGTGATCGGCGCATCGAGTTGGCCGGGTACCAGGAAGAAATCGCGCCGTCGATAGCCGAGAAAGAGCAGCGCCGCGATAACCAACAGCGAGACGATCAGCCGGCCCAGTTGGATGCCCAGCATGTTGAGCGTGAAGGGCGCATTCGATCCGCCGAACCATCCCTGCCAGAGTGCGGTCCCCGTCAGCCGGGAGACCACTTCCTCGCTCACGAAGATGGCCAGCAGGATCAGGATAAAGTGACGCAGCGGGCGCAGCGCGTCCCAGAAGAACGTCGCCGCCGCCAGTGCACCCAGCAGTCCGATCTTGGCCCATCCCAGCCAAGGCGGGGCGCCGCCAGCCAGTTCGTGCAGGAGCACGTTGGGCAAGAGGCTGACGCTGATCATGATGACCCAGGCCAATGTTAGTAAGAATCGATTGGAGGTTGATTTTTCATACATTTGGCACCTCTGAGCTTCTGTATGGTAATAAAAATTTAGGGAAACGGGTATTTCGGCCCCATAAAGTTAAATTATACTATATTTTTGTTAAAATATGGTTAAATAGCTGTTAGGGGTGTTTTAAAATTGGTCAATCGATGCTGGGTATTTCCGTGTTTCTGTGTCTCCGGGCGCGAGAGGGTTCCAGAATTTGTGGGCGAAACTACCCAGTTGACCAGGTGATTTGAGGAACCTTCCGCGAAACTGCGACGTTATAGCAGTAGCGCGGTCGAAAAAACCGCCTGAAGCCGGAACTTCATTTAATCAAACCTAAAGGAGATATGAGATGCTACGGAAAATTTGGTCGGTCGGATTGGTGGGATTGAGTTGTCTGTTGTTGGCGCTGACGGGCTGTGCCCAGGGGCCGACGCAAGCGGCGGTGGCGCCCGAGGCCGTGACGGAAGCTTTCTACACCTGGTACTTGGATTACGAGGGCAATCCGATGGCCGACAAGGCCTATCAGGAGAGCGAGTACCTGGACGCAGCGATGGTGACCCAGGCCGATGAGATCATCGCTTCCTTCGACAAGGGCGGCTACGATGTCTTCCTCTGCGCGCAGGATATTCCGACCTCCATCGAGGTCAGCGAGGCCAAGGTCGATGGCGACGCGGCGCACCTGACGGTCGGGACGAGCTTCGGAACCACCATCGACGTCACTCTCAGCCGCACGGACGGTGAGTGGAAGATCAGCGACATCGTCTGCCACTAGCTAACCCAGTCTGCCAATTTGGGATGGTTCACAAATAGGTTGACACTTTTTTCGCGTTGTCCCAGGCCCGGCGGTTCCCACGGCCACCATTACGAAGTCGCCCTTCGGCGACTGAGTTCTAACCGGCGAAGGCCGGTTTCGTAAATGTAGCCGCGAATTTATTCGCCAGGCATCTATTTTCAAAGATAGGAATCTTCTACGAAAAATAAAAGTGCAAACCGATTTCTGCTATCTCTTGAACCATCCCGCCAATTTAATAACAAAATTAGCCTGGAGGTTATCGCCTCCAGGCTTTTTTCAGCAGATGGAGCAGATGCGCAGAGGAAAGCCCCGGGTGGGGGATGGGTGAAGCGGTGCAACGCGGGGCAGGTGGTCACACTGCCCCAGATCTTACAGCAGCTTGGACTGCACGTCCCCCGCTTCTCCTATGTTTTCCATCGCGATGATGATCTCGCTGTGGAATGCCTGCAAGCGTTGTTCAATCCGCTCCAGGTAATCTTCGCCGAGGGCGGTGCGGATGGCGGCGATTTCGCGCCGGAAGCGCGCGATGTCTCTCTGCGAGGCCTTCTCGTGCATCTCCGCGACGGTCAGGCGGCGGAGGGTGTACTTGGAGAGGGTCTGGTACTCTTTCATATCGCGCAGGAGGGTGCGGATGAAGGCGGCGTCGTCGGCTAGCGCGGCGGCGTGATAGCTCAGCGCGCTGCGCAGGTTGTTCTCGGCTTTGGTTTCCAGCGCGATGTCGCTCTTGGGCATGGGGATGTGTTCCCGGTGCTGCTTGATCGCCTCGTAAGCAGGCCAGAAGTGCTCGCTCAGGGGTAGACGCGGCGTGTTAAACTCACAGGCGACGTGCGGCAACCCTTCGATCAGGGTGAGAGGGTGAATATCGGGCGGGGTGGCGTGGGTATCGGCGGCCAGATGGACGAAGATCTGCAATCCCTTGCGCCGGAAAACCAGGAGTTCGTTGGCCTCGTAGTCCTTGGCGGTTTTGACCCGGGGCGGGAAGTCCGCCAGCCGTTCGACCAGTTCGGGATGCGCTTTCTGCAAGGCGAAGAATTGGCGGCGGATGGTGGTGAGCAGGCTTTCCTCCTCTTCCTCATCGGGATGGCGGTTGACGCGCTGAAAGAGCGCCGCCGGTGAGGGGGATTCATCTGCCGCGAGGATTTTGGCATCTTCTCCCAGGGTGTTGTGGATGAGGAACATCTTCTGCGCGGCGATCTCGCGGCTATGCACGACGTCCGCGCCCTGTTCGGTGGGGAAGAAGTTGTAGATGTAGAGCGTCTCGAACACTTTGCGCCCGATCCGGTTGATGCGCCCCACCCGCTGGATGACGCGGGTCGGGTTCCAGGGGATGTCGTAGTTGATGATGGCGCCGGCGCGGTTCAGGTTGACGCCCTCGGCCAGCTTGTCGCTGGTGAGCAAGATATCGAAGTCATCGCGCTGTCGGGCCGGTTCCACGCTGGCATCGAAATTCTCGAGGATGGCTTGGGAGAGGGATTGGGTCAATGTGCCCGGACACACCAGGACGCGACCGGGAAAGGCCGCTTCTAGCACCGGGGCGATGTACTTCACCGTGTCCACATATTCGCTGAAGATGACGAGCTTGCGACGCGGTTCGCCGGATTGCGGCGGCATCGTCAGGATGTCGCGGGCCGCCTCCTCCAACCGGGCAAGTTTGGGGTCGTGTTCCACCAGGTCGAGGGCCTGCACGCGCGTCGCGATTTGCCGGAGCAGGTCCAGATCCGCCCGGATGTCGTGCAAAAAGCCCGCCCGGTCTTGGAAATTATCGACGTGGTAGATGCGATCATGGCGGGGATTGGGCTGCGCTTTTTCCGCCAGGTCGCGGGCGAACTCGGCCAGCGCGGCCTCGATCTCCTCCGGGTCGGCGGCATAGACCTTCTCGATCAAGTCCCGGTCGAGCACGTAGCGCCCGCCGCTGTTCTCGATGAAGGCCAGCACGCACTCGTGGACGCGGATGAAGTTAGCGATGCTCTGTACGAAGGCGCCGAAGGAGCTTTCAAAGCGCTTGACGAGCAGGCGGCGCATGAAGTTGTACAGGTTGCGCTGTTGCTGATAGGTGCGGTTGCTTGCCTCGTCCAGTTCGGAATCGGCCAGCGCGCGCCGCTGCTCATAGGCGAAGGGCTGGTAGATGGCGCCCCGGAACTGGCCGGCGTCGCCGAAGTAGTCGTGGATCACGCGGTCGTAAAAGGTGGATTGCGCCGATGAAAGCTCGAAGAATAGTTCGCGCGGGTCGGCTACGTCCGAGAGCTGGGAGACTTCCTGCGCGTAGAGCGGATCGCGCTGAAGGTCGAGGCGGTTGCGACGGATGACGACCGGCTCGATGACGGCGCGGATTTCATCGGCCAGATGCCGCGCCCGCCGGCGCACGCGCACCACATCGATGGGCGGCGGGACCTCGAAGAGATCCTCGTAGTACCCTTCCGCGCGCGCTTGCCGGTCGCCGGTCGCATCGTGATAGCGCAGGATGTAGGAGATGCGCCGGAATTCGGCGTGGTAGCTGCGAAAGCGCGCCGCCAGATCCTCATCTAACGTGAGGGTGGACTTGCCCGGCGGGATGAAGAGCTTGAGCAGGGCAAAGATGTCGGCGGGGGTGTTGTTGAACGGCGTGGCCGTGAGCAGGATCACGGTGCGATTGGTGCAAATCTGGCTGAGGGCCTCGTAGGAGGCCGTGTCCTCGTTGCGGAAGCGGTGCGCCTCATCGACGATGATGGCCTGCACATCGTCGCCATATTTTTCCAAGTAGGCTTGCACCTTATCTAAGGCGCCCACGGAGTAGACGTCCCAATCGTAGAGGCCAAAGTCGCTCAGGTATTGATACCAGCCGGAGCCGCGCGTCTTGGCATCGCCCATCAGCGCGGGGGGGCATAAGACGAGGCCGCGCCCGCCGAGTTGACGCGCCAGCAGGCTGGCGATGACCGACTTCCCCAAGCCGACGACATCGGCCAGGATGACGCCCTGATAGCTGCCGATGACGCTCAGGGCTTGCTGCACCGCGTCTAATTGATAGCGGTAGGCCGTGTAGCCGCGATCCTCCATCATCTGCCGGACGGTGGGCGCGATCTTTTTCTGGGCCATCAAATCCAGGTAGGCCTTGAGGATGAGAGCGTACGCCTCGAAGGGCGTGATCTCCGCGACCTGGGTCTGGCGGCGGATAATACGGCGGATTGTCTTGCGATAGGGCGCGTACTCACTGAGTGGGACGGCGCTGGCCCACAGGTCATCGAAGTAAGCGGCGGCGTCCTCCCAGCCGTAGTCGCCGATCTCGACATTGAACTCCTGTTGCCCGATCAGGCCGGAGCGGGTGAAGTTACTGGAGCCGGTGATGAAGCGCCCCGGCACGTTGGTGAGTTTGCGCGCGGCTTCGTCCAGGGCGAAGAGGTAGAGCTTGGCGTGGGTGGGATCTAAGGTCTTGCGGATGTGCAGCCGCCCGGCGTCCAGCATCTCCAGGAAGAAGGCCGCCTGTTCGTAAAACTCGGCGGTATCCAACTTGACATCGTTGAGCGCGGCGCGCAGCGAAGCGTAAAACTGCTCCGCCAGCTCTGCTTGGGAGCGCACAGCGGCCTGCGCGTCGGCCACTTCGATGACCCGTCCCAGGCGCGCGTCGGCTTCCAGCCCCACCAGGATGTAGATCGCCAGGTCGTCGCGCGCTTTGAGCGCCTGGTACAGCTCGCGCCAGCCGGAGAAGTAGAAGAAGCCGACCAGGAATTTGAGCGTCTCGCTGTGGTGGATGAGCGTTTCCAGCCGGGATTTGAGCGACTGCGCGCCCGGAGCGTTGGTGATGAAGTTTTGAGCCATAGGTTCTCCTTGCGAAAATGCGTTATGAAGATAAGCAGTTTTATGAGGAAAAAGCATCAGGTTTGGGAGGTTTTAATTTCTAGAACTACCTAAGTTGCGATAAATTATAGTTTAATCGTAACGATAATCAAGCTTATGCAGCGACGATAGCCATAAACGCGCCATCACTTGCATAAACAGTAGGGGCAGTTTACAATATAAGCAAAGCGCACTAACTAACAAGGTGCGTGAAGAGCTTATGTAAGGAGCCTCAAGGAGTATATGGATGGCTGACACTCTACCCGTCGACGACTATGATAGTCCGTGGAAAGAAGCGTTGGAGGTCTATTTCACTGAATGTCTCTCTTTCTTTTTTCCCCATGCCGCGGAAGATATTGATTGGAGCAAAGATTACCGTTTCTTGGATAAGGAACTCCAACAGATCGCGCCGGAAGCGCCGACTGGCCGTCGCGCAGTGGATAAGTTGGTTGAGGTATGGCGCAAAAGCGGCGCGGTGACGTGGGTGTTGATTCACTTGGAAGTGCAAAGTCAATATGATGCTGACTTTGCCGAGCGGATGTACGTGTATAACTACCGATTGTTCGACCGGTATCACAAACACGTTGCCAGTTTTGCTATCTTGGGAGATATGCACACGAATTGGCGTCCCGACAACTATAGGTACGATTTGTGGGGTTGTGAAGTGCGTTTGAAGTTTCCGGTGGTGAAGCTGTTGGATTACGCGCCAGGCGGCAGCCAGGCGCAGCCGATAGCGTTGGAGCAACACTCGAACCCGTTTGCCGTGGTGGTACTCGCGCACTTGCACACGCAAGCGACGCACGGCCAGCCGGAAGCCCGCTACGCGCGGAAGTGGCGCTTGATGCGCCTGTTGTATGAACGAGGGTACACCAAGCACGATGTGCAACTGTTATTTCGATTTATTGATTGGGTGATGCGGTTGCCCCCAGAATTGACCGAGCAATTCAAAACGCAGGTGATTGCGTATGAAGAGGAGCGAAATATGACTTACGTTACCCAAACTTTTCAGTTATGTATAGATGAAGGTAAACAGCAAGGTAAACAACAGGGGATACAGCAAGGGATACAACAAGGGATACAACAGGGGATACAACAGGGGATGCAACAAGGGATACAGCAGGGGATACGCAATGATGTAGTCAGAGTACTCAAGTTACGCTTTGACACGTCTCCGCCGGCGCTTGAGGAACGTCTTGAGGACGTGGAA
>CAZCAI010000066.1:0-24736 GCA_964496595.1 uncultured Anaerolineales bacterium | reverse complement strand
CTTAATATACCACAGAGACTCCCCGCCCGGAAGAGATTTTTCATCTACTGATACTACATTTTCGATGGGACTCAACTCTTCGCCTGCCAGACACGGAAGCGCCCGTCCTCGTACGCGGTGGTGACCCGCGCGAAGTGCGCCCGCAGCCACGGCTCATAGGGCAGGAAGGCGTTGGCGACCAGATAGAGCGTGCCGCCGGGACGCAGCACGCGCCGCGCGCTGCGAATAAAGGCTTGGGCGATCTCTAACGTCACGTCGTGGCCCTGATGGAAGGGCGGATTTGTTATCACGAGGTCGAAGGCGCCGTCGGGCAGGCCCTCGGCGGCCCAGCCCAGCGCCAGTCCCGCCGGCGCGATGTCGTTGGCGGCCAAGGTCTCGCGCGTTGACGCGATGGCGCGCGCGGAGACGTCCGTGAAGGTGACGCTTGCGTCGCGTCGGGCGGCCACTAGTCCGACCAGGCCAGTCCCGCAGCCTAGATCCAGCACCTGGGCGTCGGTCATCGGCGCGCTCGCTAAGCCTTCGATGAGCGCCGCCGCACCCACATCCAAGCGATCCGCCGCGAACGCGCCCGCGCAACTGACGAGCGTCGTCGCTTGCCCGGCTACGGTAATCGAGTGACGCTGGAACGTGAGCGAGGGGATTGGAAAATCGCCCTCGCGGGGCCGCTGCGATAGGCCGGCGTGCCATCCTCCCTTGCGCGCGACGATGCCCGCGTGGCCGAAGCGCTGCCGCGCCGCTTTGAGCGCGCGCTTCACGCCCTCGTTCTTCGCGCCGACGAAGGCGATGCGCCCGCCCGGCTCGACCATCGCGCCGGCCAGCGCCAATATCTCCTCCTGGAGCGCGCGCCCGCGCGGCAGATGGATCAGCGCGGATTGATACGTCCCTGCCGGCAGGCCCGCGAAGCCGGGTTGCAGCCAGATACGCGGCGGCGATTGTCCCTGCGTCGCGAAGGTTGCTCTCAGAGCGCTGGCCTCGGCGCTGTCGTAGGTCCAATAGCCGACCTCGGCGCCGCTGCGGGCAGCCCAGAGGGCCGTCGCCGCGCACCCCGGCCCCGCGACGAAGACGCGCGCGGCTCGAATCTCTCGCAGGGCGCGGTAGAGGATCGTGTGCGCCGGGCCGGGCGCGGGCACGCCGGGCAAGCGCAGGATCTGCGCGGGGCCGTCGGGGAGATTCCATCTCGTGGTCAGGTACGGCAGATTTGGATGGGCGGCGGAGACTGTATTAGCGTTCATGTCAACAACATCACCGCGACCTCGGCGCCTTGGGGGAGGCCGGTCGCGCCCATGGGGATGCGGACGACGCCCTCGCCGCGCACCAGCGTGAAGATGAGGTTCGATTCCCCAAAGTTGGGCGTGGCCCACAGCCCATCCTCGCGTTCCTCCAGGCGGACGGAGACGAAGGTCTCGCGCCCGGTGGCGCCCGCCGTGTTTTCCGCCATCCGCGCGTGGACGATGCCCTGACGCGGCGCTTCGCTGCCCTGGAGCCGCCACAGCACCGGCGCGACGAAGAGGCGGGCGGCATTCATCGCCGAGACGGGATTTCCCGGCAGGCCGAAGACCGGCTTCGGGCCGCACATCCCCAAGATCGTCGGCTTGCCCGGCTTGATGGTCACGCCGTGGACGAGCACGCCCGGCTCGCCCAGCCGCTGGATGACCTCGGCGGTCATATCGCGCACGCTCACCGAGCTGCCCGCTGTGATGATGATCATATCCGCCGCCTGCCACGCCTTCGCGGCGGCTTCGTAGAGCGCGTCGGCGTCATCGGGGACGATCTCCCGGCGCAGCGGCGCGCCGCCGTTCGCCGTGATCAGGGCCGCGATGGTGATGCTGTTGATGTCGCGCACCTGATTCATCTCTGGCGTCTGCTCCGGCGGGACCAGTTCGTCGCCGGTGGAGAGGATGGCGACGTGCGGTTGGCGCGCGACGTTGACCGCCATGATGCCTAACGCGGCCAATCCGCCTAAGCCCTGCGCGCGCAAGCGATGGCCGGCGCGCAGCACCAGATCACCGGGCTGCACATCCTCGCCCACGGGGATGACGTTTTCGCCGCTGGCGACCGCCTTGAGTACCTCGATCTCGTCGGGGCCGGCCTCCTGGGTGCGCTCCACCATCACGACGGCGTCCGCGCCCTCCGGGAGCGCACCGCCCGTGTGGATGAGCGCCGCTTCGCCCTCGCCGACCGCGAGCGCCGGGGGCCGGCCCATCGGTAGCTCGCCCACCACCTCCATGTACGCGGGCAGCGATTCGCTGGCGCCGACGGTATCCTGGGCGCGGACGGCGTAGCCATCCACCGTTGAACGGGCAAAGTGCGGCAGCGGGTGGGTCGCGGTGACATCTTCGGCCAGCACGCGACCCAGCGCCTGCGCCGTGGGTATTCGCTCTGAGGGGATTGGCGTGGTCGGCAGGGCGTCCAACAGTCGCCGCAGCGCGACCGGTCGGGGGGTTAAGGTTAGTAATTGTTTCATCGTAGCCTCCTGGGAAATAAGTCGAAAGTCGAAAGTCAACTCCTGTTTTCGTTATTGTTGGTGCGTTAAGGGATTGTGGGAAACAGCCCGGCCATAGGGCCAACCTCCATCATACCCGCGAATGCTCAGAAGCGCAAAAATCACCGGCGCGGTTGCTTTGTGTTCTAGGTGACTCATATTACAATTAAGCCAGGGTGCGGTGATTTCGGTGGTGAACCTCGCAATCGTCGTTTGGGTATTAGTTACAGGCCTTTCTTGCAAAGGTTGCGCGAGATCGCCCCACCCAAAGATTCGTGCGAAATAAAAGGTTATTACGCAATACGCAATACGTTTTACCATATCCAATCACGGAGGATTACATGGGAAATGTCCGGGATTTTGCGGAACGTGTCGTCGCCAATATTGAGCAGGTGATCGTTGGCAAGCGCCCGACGGTGGAGTTGGCCGTCATCGGTCTGTTGAGCCAGGGGCATTTGCTCATCGAGGATGTGCCCGGCGTGGGGAAGACGATGTTGGCGCGAAGTTTGGCGCGCTCCTTAGATTGCTCCTTTGGGCGGATTCAGTTCACGCCGGATATGTTGCCCAGTGATGTCACCGGCGTCTCGATTTTCAACCAGGCCACGCGCACCTTCGAATATCAGCCTGGGCCGCTGATGGCCCAGATTGTCCTGACCGACGAGATTAACCGGGCGACGCCCAAGACGCAGGCCGCGCTCTTAGAGGCGATGGAGGAGCGCCAGATTACGGTGGATGGCGTCACGCATCCCTTGCCGGCGCCTTTTATGGTGATGGCGACGCAGAATCCGGTGGAGTACGAGGGCACGTTTGCGTTGCCCGAAGCGCAATTGGATCGCTTCCTGATGCGCATTCGGCTCGGCTATCCCAGTCTGCGCGAGGAGATCGAGGTGATGGATCGTCAACAGTTCCGTCACCCGATTTTAGATCTGGCGCCGATTTCCTCTGCCGAGGAATTGCTCGAGGCCCAGGAGGCGATCAAATCCGTCTACGTGGCTCCGGCAGTGAAGGAGTATATCGTCCGCTTGGTGCAGCGCACGCGCGAGCATCATCACACTTCGTTGGGCGCCAGCCCGCGCGGGAGCCTCACGCTCTATCGCACCGGGCAGGCGCGCGCCGCGCTCCACGCCCGCGACTACGTCCTGCCGGATGATATCAAGGCGGTCGCCGGCGCCGTCTTAGCGCACCGCCTGATCCTCAGCCCCGGCGCGCGCCTGCGCGATGTTTCCGCCGAGGATGTCGTGACGGAGATCTTGGATAAGTCGCCGGTGCCCGATAGCCGGTATGCGCCGGCCCAGGGATGATGATCCTTGCGGTCTTATGAGGCGCGACGCACTTCGGGTTTATAGTGCGTTGCACCCTGGTCTGCTCTTAAATTAAACAGAGTCAAGCTATGAACATTCATCCCCACATCAAGCTACGGAATATGCTCCTGCCGATCCTGACGTTGCTGGTGTTGGTCATCGAAATTCTCACCCCGTATCGAGGATGGCGGATGCTCGTCGTTGGATTGGGTGGCGCGTGGTTGCTCAGCACCTTCTGGGCCTGGGAACTGGAGCGCCATCTCCAACTCAAGCGGGAGATGCGCTTTGGTTGGGCGCAGGTAGGCGACCGTTTGGTGGAGCGATTCACGCTCATCAACGATGCTTGGGCGCCCGCCGTCTGGGTGGAAGTTGTGGATCAATCCACCATGCCGGAATATGATGTGAGTCGCGGCACCGGCCTGGGGATACGCGATGCCATCCGCTGGCATGACGAGGCTATCTGTCAACGCCGGGGACTGTTCACACTTGGCCCGACGCGCCTCCGCACCGGCGATCCCCTGGGCATCTACAGCGTCGAACTGGATTACCCCGCTATGATGCCGTTGCTGGTGTTGCCGCCCATCGTGCCGCTGCCGGCCATCGAGGTCGCATCGGGCGGACGAACGGGTCAGGGACGCTTGCGCGTTGGCGCCGTCGAGCGCACGGTCAGCGCGGCCAGTGTGCGGGAGTACGTGCCCGGCGATAGTCGGCGCTGGATCCACTGGCGCCTTTCGGCGCACCACGATGAGTTGTATGTGCGCGAATTTGATGGGATGCCCTCGGCAGATTGGTGGATTGTGTTAGATATGGATCGCTATGTGCAGGCGGGCGAGGGTCTGGATGCCACCCAGGAGCACGGTGTGATCTTGGCCGCGTCCCTGGCCGACCGGGGCATCCGCCAGCGACGCTCTGTCGGTCTGGTTGCGCAGGGCGAGGAGTTGGTCTGGATCGCGCCGCATGAGGGCGAGGGCCACCGGTGGGAGATTCTCCGGGCGTTGGCGACGGTCACGTTGGGGGCGCATCCCTTACACGAGGTGCTCGTCCGCATCCAGCCGGATGTGGGACAGCGCACCAGCCTGATCATCATCACACCTTCGTTAGATCCGCACTGGGTCGAGGCCCTGCTTCCCCTGATGCAGCGCGGCGTGGTTCCGACCGTGTTGTTGTTAGATCCCAGCACGTTTGACGCCGGCAGGAAGTACAGTGCAGAGGTCGAGTCGCTGTTGGTCGATTGGGGCGTTGCTTACTATCCCATTGCGCGCGAGGTGTTGGATCGCCCGGAGAGCCGGCCCGGTAAACAAGGTCAGTGGGAGTGGCGGGTGTTGGGGACGGGTAAAGTGATTCCTCTTCGCAAGCCGGAATCCACCAGTTGGAAGGTCCTATCCGAATGACGACACGGAAACGAAGCCGTCGATCTTTCGCCCACTATTTGCATCTCCCCACGCTGATCTTATCTCTTGTCCGCCGCTTAGGCCCCAAGGCCGTGCTCCTGTGGGCGCTGCTCGTGCTGGTGATGGCCAGCGTCGCGAGTGGCCTGGCCAATTTGGTCTCCGGCCTCCAAGCCGGGTATCTGTTCCTCACGGCCGCGTTGGCGATCACCCTGGCGTGGAGCACAGCCTCGCTTGGGGCGTCGATGCGCGCAGGTTTGGCCGCTGCGATAAGTATGTTGTTGGGGATGACCTTCTTGCTCGTCCGCGTGGGCGGCTTGAGCGGCGATCTTCTTCTGGCTGCGCGCGCGGCCCTCAAGCTACTGGTCGAGATCATGGCCTGGCCCTGGCTTGGCCCGCCCCAGTTAGCGACACTCCTCGCGCCCCTGGCGGCGCTCAGCGGCGTGTGGGGCGATATGGCCGTGTTGCTGATGCGTCCCCTGACCTGGCTTTGGGCGATTGTTCATAGACGCGGCGTCTTCGATCCTGTCGCTTCGACGCTGACGTGGGGCCTGGCGATGTGGCTCGGTGGCAGTTGGGCCGGGTGGGTGGCGCGACGGCATATCCGCCCGCTGCTGGCCGTCGCGCCCGGCGGCGCTCTGGTCGCGTTCCTCCTGGCGTACACGGGCGCTAAATCGGCCATCCTCTTGCCGATCATCGGTTTGACGCTGATATTGATGGCGCTGATGCGCCAGTGGTCGCGCGAGCGGCGGTGGGAGCGCCAGAACATCGATTACTCCCGCGCTCTGTGGCAGGATATGATGGTGATCGCGCTGTTGGTGGCGGCGGCGACGGTAAGCGTCGCGGCGATAGCGCCGGCCCTGTCTATCGATAAGTTCGTCCGTTGGGTGCGCGAGTACACGCGGGATGAAGGTCAACGACAAGTGTCCGAATCGATGGGTTTGGAGATGGATCCGGAGCCAGAGAAGGCCGCGCCTTCGCCCATGGATTCGGCGCGGCGCACCGATCTCCCGCGTGAGCATCTCATCGGCTCTGGCCCAGAGCTTTCGGAGGATGTCGTGATGATCATTCGGACCGGCGCGCCGGCCCGCGCGATCGTCCCCGATCTTCAGCTATTGGCGCCGCGCTATTATTGGCGTAGCATCACTTACGATGTCTACCTGGGTGGGGGGTGGCGGACAAGCGGCACGGAGCGGGTGAAGTATGAGATGGGGGAACATGCGACGCGGCTTGCGATGCCCCATCTGCGTCGGGTGCGCCAGGAGGTCGAGATGGTGGACGATACCCATCAGCTCATCTACGTGGCGGGCACGCTGATGGCCGTCGATAAGCCTTACGAAGTCTCGTGGCGGCCACCTGGCGAGATCTTCGCAGCGACCTTAAGCGAAGCGGCGGCATCTGAGGATGATGAGCCGGCATGGGGCTATCGCGCCGATTCCGCCATTCCCATCGTTGCCGCAGAGGAGCTGCGGGCCGACGATGGCATCTACCCTGATTGGATTTTGGATCGTTATCTGCAACTGCCGGAATCGACGCCGGAGCGGCTGTTGGTATTGGCGCGTGATCTCACAGCCACCGAACCAACGCCCTACGACCGCGCGCGGGCCATCGAGCAGTATTTGCGCCAGTTCCCTTACACGTTGGATGTGTCCTACGCGCCGCCCGGCCGGGATATCGCGGATTTCTTTATCTTCGATTTGCAGGAGGGCTACTGTGATTACTACGCCACCGCGATGGTGGTGTTGGCGCGCGCGGCCGGCCTCCCCGCCCGGCTGGTGGTCGGTTACGCGAGCGGGAGTTACGATGCGGAGACGGCAAGCTACATCGTCACCGAAGCGGATGCGCACGCCTGGGTCGAGCTCTACTTTCCCACCCACGGGTGGATCGAGTTCGAGCCGACGGCGGCTTTCGAGGTATTGGATCACGCGTCGGAGATGGATGAGGCGCACTGGCCGGAAGATGAGGAGATCGAGCCATTGGTGCCCCGTCTCGATGAGGGGATCGATTTCCGGCCGGGGCGCTGGTTGCTGCGCGCATTGCTTCTCTTTGTGGGGGGCGGCCTCGTCGCGAGCGTCATTGATATGCTGTGGCTCCTCACATTGTCGCCGCCGGCCCGGATGCGGCGGCTCTATCGTCGCCTGCGGCGCTATGGGCGCCGGTTCCACGTCTACGTTCCGCCCGGCGCGACGCCCCACGAGTTCCAGGCGGCCTTCATGCGCCCATTGGAAGCGTATCCTCAAGACGTAGGGCCGCGTAAGCTGCTTGATTCAATCGGCGAGGGGATCGCTCTGTTGATCGAGCGTTACATCCAGGTGTTCTATACGCCCGTTGTTCTTGACGACGCTCGCGGCATAGCGATAGCCTGGTGGCGGCTGCGCTGGCGACTCATCCTCTACTGGATCTGGCGCGAATTATATCGCCGCCGGTTCCTGATCGCGCCCGGCCCGCCTCCTGCGCGTCCAGAAGAGCTGCCTCGCCGGCCACTCTCCGGCGTATGATCTCCGGGTAGGGCTTTCCCATTCTTGCTCCAAGGGGATCGCCAGATCCCCGTTTTGCTTGCGCAAGCTGAAAACACGTTCAAAATATGCCCCAGACGTGCGGATTTGGCAATCCGCTTAGAGCGAATGGGGCGTGATTATAAAATGGGAAAACCCTAGATCTCCGAGGCGTTGCCGTAGCTAACTCCGAACGATGTGTTATACTGGGATCAAAATCCAATTGATCCCAAGAGGTCTATGACACATTCACAGGATTACATCTTAGCCATCGACGTAGGAACGCAGAGCGTGCGCGCTCTGCTCTTTGATCTACGGGGCCGGATGGCCGATAAGGCCCAGATTCCCATTAATCCCTACGTTTCACCGCGTCCGGGATGGGCGGAGCAGGACGCCGATCTTTACTGGCGCACGCTTTGTGAGGTGTGTCGCCAGTTGTGGGAGATCACGGACGTGCCGAAGGCGGCGCTCGCCGGAATGGCGCTGACCACGCAGCGGGCGACGGTCGTCAACGTCGATGCGAGCGGCAATCCGCTGCGCCCGGCCATCGTCTGGCTGGACCAGCGCCGCACCAAAGGGCTGAAACCGGTGCGCGGCTTGTGGGGGCTGGCGTTTTGGATCGTCGGGATGTCGGAGACGGTGGCCTACTTCCAGGCGGAAGCGGAGGCCAACTGGATTCGCGTCCACCAGCCGGAGATTTGGGCGCGGACCCACAAATTCCTCTTTCTCTCCGGCTATTTGACCCACAAATTGACCGGGCGCTTTGTCGATTCGGTAGGCTGTCAGGTGGGCTACATTCCCTTCGATTACAAGCGGCTGCAATGGGCCAAGCCTCGCGATTGGAAGTGGCAGGCGGTGCCGATGGATCGCGACGTGCTGCCCGCGTTGATCCCGCCGGCGGAGTTGCTGGGCGAGGTCAACGCCGAGGCGGCAGCCGCGACCGGTCTGCCCGTCGGCCTGCCCATCATCGCGGCGGCCGCCGACAAGGCCTGCGAGGTGATCGGCGCGGGGAGCTTGGAGTCGCACATTGGCTGCCTCAGCTACGGCACCACCGCCACGATCAACACCACGCACCAGAAATATATGGAGATTATCCCCCTGATCCCGCCCTATCCCGCCGCCGTGCCCAATCACTACAGCTTAGAGATGCAGATCTATCGCGGCTATTGGATGGTGAGTTGGTTCAAGCGGGAGTTTGGCTTGCGCGAGCGGCGGCTGGCGGCTGATCGGGGCGTGGCGCCGGAGGCTCTCTTCGATAGCTTAGTTGAACAAGCGCCGCCCGGCTCGATGGGCCTCATGCTCCAGCCTTACTGGTCGCCGGGTATCAAAGTGCCGGGGCCGGAGGCAAAAGGCGCGATCATCGGCTTTGGGGATGTGCATACGCGGGCGCATCTCTACCGCGCGATTTTGGAGGGTCTGGCTTACGCGCTGCGCGAGGGGAAGGAGCGCACCGAGCGGCGCACGCGCGTCCCCATCACTGAGCTGCGCGTCTCCGGCGGCGGCTCCCAGAGCGATGCGGCGATGCAACTCACCGCCGATGTCTTCGGCCTGCCGACGATCCGGCCCCATCTGTACGAGACCTCCGGCTTGGGCGCGGCCATCAATGTGGCCGTGGGCCTGGGACTGCATCCCGATTTTGAGACGGCGGTGCGGGAGATGACGCACATCGGCGAGGTGTTCGAGCCGAATCCTGAGACGCGCGATATCTACGACGGTCTCTATCAGCGCGTGTACAAGGAGATGTACGCGCGTCTCCAGCCGCTCTACGAGGAGATCCGCGAGATCACGGGCTATCCGGGGAAGGTTGGGTAAGTGTAGGCTCGCACGAGGATGTGCGGGCGGAGCTTAAAGCATCTGGCTTACAGTGGTAGGTTATGTAATCCCTTCACCCAGGGCAGTTGATTTTTGACTGCGTTGTAGAGTCGTTCGTCAGCGGTGATGAGGTCACACCCTTCTCGTTGTGCGAGGGCGAGATAGAGAGCATCATAAACGGTGCGTTGGTGCTCATAGGCAAGTCTCAAGGCCTCATCAAGTAATTTGTCGGAAGCTATGAGGTCGAGGTCCCAAGTGCGAAGCTCCACTAATATCCTTTCCGCTTCTTCTATATCAAGCGCTTGCCTTTGCTTCCATAGCACGTTGGAGAATTCAACTATCAATAAGTCTGGCGCAGTAGGTTTATTGTGCCAGCTTGAAAATTCTCCCGCAGTACCAGCGCTCGGTCACTATCCACCTCTGGCAGAAACCACTTTACAACTACGCCAGTATCTACGACGAGGTTTTTCATCGGTTGTCTCTTGCTTCCCGGATTAACTTGCTGCTATCTTCGAAGAGTCCGAACTTTTGACGAAGACGCTCTCGCCGCTCATCCATCGACTGGGCCAGTGTTTCTCGATCTGGTTGTTGAGGACGCAGAATGATTTCCAAGCCTCGCCGGGTCATCTCCCATTTTCCCCCAACGGGCAGTAACTCCCGAGGAATAAAGATCCCATCCTGAGCAATCACCGTTTGGAACGTCATATTTCTTACCTCCAATATTTCTCTGTCTTGAGTTCATTGTAGCATACGGGTTAGAGAGCGACAAGTACTGGCATGTGGGGAGCAAGGCTACTCCGGTGTGACGCGCTGGACATAGGAGACCTCGCCATCGCGTATCTGGACGATGGGCACGGCCTTGATGGGGTTGTGCTGCTCATCGAAGGTGATGCGGCCTGTGATACCCTCGAAGGCTTGCGATGTCATCGCTGCCGCAACCAAGGTTGGCTCGGTGACGGCGCCCGCTTCTTCCATCGCGGTGAGGAGCAGATTGGCGGCGTCGTAGCCCAGCGTCGCCAGCGCGTCCGGCGCGACGATGTAGCTGGTCTCGTAGCGCGCGATCCACTGCTGGATGGCGGCGTTAGGCTCGGTGGGGATGTAGTGCGTGGTGAAGTAGGCGCCACCCAAGCGATCCATCGCCAACTCCGGCGAATGCCACCCGTCACTACCGATCAATACCGCGTTGATGCCGTAGTTCCTCGCTTGAACGGCGATCTTGTTCATCGTATTGTAGTAGCCGGGCAGGTAGAGTACATCCGGGTTGGCGATGCGCACATCGTCTAGCAGATCAAAGTAGTTCTCCTGATCGCGATCGTAGCTCTCCCAGATTACAATCTCGCCAATGTTCTCCGCCGTGAAGTGGGTTTCGAACGCCTCCGCCAGCGCGCCGCCGTAGGCGCTGCCCTGGACGTAGAGCACAGCGGCGGTCTCCGCCCGTAACGTGGCAAGGGCGAACGTGGCCGCTGCTTGGCCTTGCCAGTTGTCGGTGAAGGGCACGCGAAAGATCAGCGGTCGCACCTCGCCGTTCGTATCCACTGTCAGACCCCTCGCGACAGAGGCGGGGCTGATCTGGAGGACGCCCTCGCGGGCGGCGAGGCGGGCTATGGTTTCTGAGGCGCTAGCGCACACTCCGCCGATGATGAATTGCACGCCCGCGTCTAAGATGGCCGCCTCGGTGACGTTGTACGCGGTAATGGCGTCGCATTGACTGTCTAGGAGCGTCACCTCGATGGGGTGGCCTAAGACACCCTCGCGCTGATTCCACTCTTCCACGGCTAATACCACGCCGTTGCGCGTAGATTGCCCGAGCGGTTGAAACTCCCCGCTAAACGGCCCGACGACGGCGAGTTTCACGGTTGTGGGCGTCTCTGGCTCCGCCGCGCCCAGGCAGGCAGGGATCAGGAGGAGCGCCGTCAGCAGCAGCCTGCGCCATCCCATAAAGAAAGGCGAGAGGTATCGCCTCCCGCCTTTCTTTTTGAAGATCTCGAATGGCTCAGCTGCCAAGGTACGCCTCTCGCACGCGGGGATTGGCAGCCAATTCTCGCGCCGATCCCTCCAATACCAGGCGCCCGGTCTCCAGCACGTAGGCGCGGTCGGCGATGGAGAGCGCCATTTGCGCGTTCTGTTCCACCAGCAGGATGCTGGTGCCCTGGGAGTTGATCTCTTCGATGATGGCGAAGATCTCATCCACCAGCAAGGGGGCCAGGCCCATCGATGGCTCATCTAACAGCAGCAGATCTGGTTCGGACATCAGGGCGCGCCCCATCGCCAACATCTGTTGCTCACCGCCGGAGAGCGTCCCGCCAAGCTGATTTAACCGTTCCTTGAGGCGGGGAAATTTCTTAAACACGCGCTCCAGGCTCTTTTTGATGCCCTGCGGATCGGAGCGGGTGAATGCGCCCATATCCAGGTTCTCTTTTACCGTCAGGGGCGCGAAGATCTGACGACCCTCCGGCACCTGGACCACGCCCATCTTGACGATGTCGTAGGCCGGCGTCTTGGTGATCTCTTCGCCTTTGAATTGGATGCTTCCCCCGCGCGCGCGCACGATGCCGGAGATCGAGTTTAAGGTGGTGGATTTGCCCGCGCCATTGGCGCCGATCAAGGTGACGATCTCGCCTTCTCCCACCTGAAAGGCGATGCCTTGCAGCGCGTGAATTGCGCCGTAGTAGACGTTTAGATCCTTAACCTGCAATAACATCGTCAACCTCCTTCGTTGCGCGAGTGCCCAGATAAGCCGCGATTACCTTTGGATCTTTGCGGATCTCGTCTGGCGTGCCCCGCGCGATGATTTCACCAAAGTCGATGACGGTCATCCATTCGCAGATGCCCATCACCACGCGCATCTGATGCTCGATGAGGAGCACCGTCAGATTGAAGCGGTCGCGGATAAAGTGAATTAGCTCCATCAGTTTGATGATCTCGCCGGGGTTCATCCCGGCGGCCGGCTCGTCCAGTAGGAGTAGATCCGGCTCCGTGGCCAGCGCGCGCGCGATCTCCATCCGTCGTTGCGCACCGTAGGGCAGATTGGCGGCTATCGTATTCTCATATTTTTCCATCCCGAAGACGCTCAGAAATTCACGCGCCCGATCTGTCATCTCTTTTTCGCCCTGGTCAAAACGCGGTGAGCGCAGCACCCCGTCGAAGATGTTATAGCTGGCGTGGGGATGGTAGGCGACGCGGACATTATCTAACACGGTCAAGTTGGAGAAGATGCGGATGTTCTGGAAGGTGCGTCCAATCCCCAGATGGGTGATCTCGTATGCCGGCCTGTCGGTGATGTTATGGTCTTTGAAGATGATGCTGCCGGAGCTGACGGGATAGGCGCCGGTGATCATGTTGAAGATGGTCGTCTTGCCGGCGCCGTTCGGGCCGATGAGTCCAACAAGCTCGCCTTCCTTGATTTCTACGTTGAAATTGTGGACGGCGCGGAGGCCGCCGAAGAATTTCGTCAGCCTGTCGATTTTTAAGATGGTCGGGTTGTTATTTTGTGACATCGTCTAACTCCTCTGAATTGGCATCTTCCTGATCCTCTGCGGATGGCTTGTCTGGTTCGGGACGTTTCAGGAATCCTAACTCGTTGGCGCCCATGATCCCCTGAGGACGGAACAGCATGACGAACAGGAGAATCAAGGGGTAGATCACGTACCGCCAGTCGACCAACTCGGCGGGCAGGACGCGCAGCCCCTCCAGCAAGAACACGAAGACGTAGGCGCCCATCGTTGTGCCTGTCATACTCCCAACGCCGCCGAAGACGACCATCACAAACGGATCGATGGACTTCAGCCAGGTGAAGTTCGAAGGGTGGAGGAAGGCGTATAAATGGGCGTACAATCCGCCGGCCAATCCGGCATAGGCGCAGCCGATGGTGTAGGCCAGTAGTTTGTAGCGGTAGGTGTTGATGCCCATCGTCTCTGCGGCGGTTGGTTCATCGCGGACGGCTAAAATGGCGCGTCCGGTGCTCGAATAGATAAGATTCCGCATCACGATGAGCGCAATCGCCACGCACGCGAGCACCCAAGGCCAGGTGGTCAACTCGGGAATCGCGACCATGCCGCGCGCGCCCTTCATCGTGGGGATCAGCTTATCGGCGTTGTTGAAGAAGACGTAGGTCATCACGCCAAAGCCCAGCGTGGCGATACAGAGATAGTCGTAGGTCAGGTTGAGGAGCGGGAGGCCGACGAGGAAGCCGACGATCGCGGCCAAGATGGCGCCGATCACGAGCGCGAGGGCGAAGACCACCTGCTGTGAGATCGCCGGCGGGAAGATGTTCAACACCGAGGGCGCGATGGCCAGGACGCCCTGGCGCATTAGCCAGCCGCTTCCGCCGCCGACAACGACGAGGATGGCGCCTACGACAAGAATGGTCGCTGTTGTAAGGAGTACCGAGGCCTCGAACGGCGAGATCATTTCCTCCAGCTTGTTACGCAGTCGCTTGCGACGGTGGCCGATATCTAAGTAGTTGATGGCTGCTACGGAGAGGATGAAGCCTACCTCGATGCCCAATGCGCCGGCCAACGCGCCGACTTGGCTGCCGCTCCATTGGGTCACCCAATCTTTTGTGACCAGGGCGGAGGTGTAGGCGCCGATGCCGTAGAACGCGGCTTGCCCGATGGCGAACAGGCCCGCGTAGCCGTACTTCATGTTCAGGCCCAGGGCCGATATGGCTAAAATTGTCCCGGCTATAAAGACCCTCTGCCAATACTCGTTGAGCCATCCTTGGGTGAACACTAATTGCACCACGACGCCCACGGTCACGAAAAACAATGTGGTTTGGAGCCATGTAGGTAATGAGCGGAGTTTCATGTTATTTCACCTCCTCGAACGGATCGCCGAAGATGCCGGTCGGTCGGATGAGCAGCATAGCGATCAGCAAGAAGAACGCGACGCCATCTTTCAAGGTCGATCCCAAGGGAACGTAGCCCACGGTCATCGCCTCGACGAAGCCCATAATCAGCGAGCCGACGAAGGCGCCGGGGATGCTCCCAATGCCGCCGATGACGGCGGCCACGAAGGCCTTGAGGCCCGGTTGGAGACCCATAAAGGTGAAGATTTGGGGATAGGCGGTGGCGTATAACATCGCGGCGGTGCCGGCCAGCGCGCCGGTCAGCGCGAAGGTGGCGCCGATGACGGCGTTGACGTTGATGCCCATCAGTCGAGCGGTGTTTTTATTGAAGGCGCTGGCGCGCATTGCTTTGCCGACCTTGGTGCGACCGACGATGTATTGCACGCCTATGAAGTAGGTGATGGAGACGCCGGCGATGACCAACTGGATGTTGGTGAAGGTCACGCCGCCTACGTTCCACGTTACCAGTTCAAAGGGGCGGTTAAAAGCGATATAATCAGGACTAAAAACGAATTTAAGCGCGGTGAAATATTCCAAAAAGATGGACATTCCCAACGCGGTGATAAGAGCCGCGATGCGGGGCGCATCGCGCAACGGCTTGTAGGCCACGCGGTCGATGATCACGGCCAGGAAGATGCATGAGGCTGTAGCCAACACAAGCGCCGGGATAAAAGGAAATCCGTAGTGCGTGATGCCAAAGTAGGAGACAAACGCTCCGACCATAAACACATCACCATAGGCGAAGTTAATGAGCTTCACAACCCCGTAGACGAGCGTGTAGCCCACGGCGATCATCGCGTAGACAAAACCGAGTTGTAGCCCATTGAGGGATTGTTGGGCGAAGGTGGTCGGGTTCTCGATGATCAAGCCCCCGACGACCCAGATGATGACGCCGGCTATGCCGGCCAGGATGCCCCAACTCAGGGCTTTGAGTATCCATTTTACGACGTCGTTGTCTTTCATACTTAATCTTTCTCCTTAGAGCCTTCGCTACGCTGCGGGACGTTCATCCTACCTGGTTTCTACGTTTTTGCTGATATGGCGCCGCGCGATTTGTGGAAGCTCTTTTAGGTAAGGATCGAAGTTGGTCTGGAAAATGAGCGAGGAGGGAACATCGCTGTCCCTCCTCGCTCATTTCAAGGGCGAACTAGGGGGCGACGAACTTGACGAATTCGATAGCGTTACCGGTGATGTGGTTGATGGCCGCGGTCTTCTGCGGGTCGCCATATTCATTGAAGACGATGCTGCCGGCGACGCCTTCGTACTTGATATTCATCAAAGCGTCCTTTACGACGGCGGGATCATCTGAGTCAGCCTCAGAGATAGCTTGCAGCAGCACGCGGGCCGCATCGTAGGAGAGGGCCGCCAGCGCATCGGGGGGCGCGCCGTACGTGGCCTCGTAGTTGGCGACGAAGTTCTGGACGATGGGACGGGGATCGGCGGGCGAGTAGTGATTGCTGTGATAGCCGCCATCGACGGCTTCCAAATCCAACAGCGGGGAGTCCCAGCCATCGGCGCCTTGCAATACCGCGTCGATGCCCTTCTCTTTGGCCTGCTTGGCGATGACGTTGACTTTGTTGTAGTAGTCCGGCAAGAAGAGGACGTCAACATCGGCGTCCGCGATCTTGGTCAGCAGCGCCGAGAAATCGGTATCCTCTTTGGTGTAAGCCTCAAAGACCAACACTTCGCCGCCCATCTCCTCGAAGGATTCTTGGTAGTACTCGGCCAGACCTCGCACGTAGTCGTTGCCCACGTCGTAGAGTACGGCGGCTGTCTGGGCGCCCAGGTCATTGATGGCGAAGGAGGCATTCACCTCACCCTGGAAGGGGTCTAAGAAGCAGGCGCGGAAGATGAACTCCTTGTTGGAGCCATCCTCGTTAATCGTCACCTGCGGATTGGTCGACGTGGGGCTGATCTGGAGTACACCGGCCGGGTTGGCGATCTCAGATATGGGGATCGAGGCGCTGGAGCAGACGGCGCCGACGATATATTTCATATTGTCCTGGTTGATGACCTTGTTGGCGACGTTGGCGGCCTCTTGGGCATCACACTTAGTATCGCCCAACGTGGTCTCGATCTCCCAACCGGCGGCGCGGGCTTCGTCGAAGGCCAGATCGACGCCGTTGGAGCTGGATTCGCCAAAGGTCTTCACATCGCCGCTCATGGGGAAGAGCTTAGCAACTCTAACCGCAAAGTCGGGGGGCGTCGGAACGGGCACACCGACCTCTTCTTCCTCCGAAGGGGTCTCGGCCGACTCGCCGGGGGGCGCTACGAACTTCACAAATTCAATTTCGCCATCCGTTACATGGCTGAGTGCGGCCTTCTTAATGGGATCGCCATTTGCATCAAACTTGATGTCGCCGGCGATGCCCTCGAACTCGATGGCCGCCAGAGCGTCCTTCACCTTGGCGGGATCATCCGCGCCCGCGTCCTCAATCGCTTGCAGCAGGACGTTGGTCGCATCGTAGGCCAGCACAGCCGTAAAGTCCGGGTCCATGCCATACTCTTCCTGGAACGAACTGACGAAATCCTGCACGATGGGGCGAGGATCGTAGGGCGAGTAGTGGTTGCTGAAATAAGCGCCATCCACGGCTTCCAAATCCAGGTCGGGGGAGTCCCAACCGTCAGCGCCGAGCATGATCGCTTCAATACCCTTTTCCTTAGCCTGTTTGGCGATGACGTTGACCTTATTGTAATAGTCGGGCAGGAACAGCACATCGGCGTCCGCTTCCGCGACCTTGGTCAACAGCGCTGAGAAGTCGGTATCTTCCTTGGTGTAGGCCTCAAAGACCGGCACCTCGCCGCCAAACTCCTCGAAGGACGCCTTGTAGTACTCGGCCAGGCCCTTGACGTAATCGTTGCCCACGTCGTAGAGCACGGCTGATGTCTGCGCGCCCAACTCCTCCATCGCGAAGACTGCATCCACCTCGCCTTGGAAGGGGTCTAAGAAACAGGCGCGGAAGATGTACTCTTTGTTGGAGCCATCCTCGTTGATCGTTACCTGGGGATTGGTCGAAGGGGGGCTGATCTGCACAACGCCGGCAGAGTTGGCGATCTCGGATATGGGGATCGAGGCGCTGGAGCAGACGGCGCCGACGATGTAGTTGACGTTGTCCTGGTTGATGACCTTGTTGGCGACGTTGGCCGCCTCCTGCGCATCGCATTTGGTGTCGCCGATGATGAATTCAACCTCGCGGCCTAGCACGCCACCCTTAGCGTTCCATTCTTCGATAGCCATCTCGACGCCGCGCTTCGTGCCTTCGCCGAAGGTCTTCACATCCCCACTCATCGCGGCTAACATTGCGATCTTGATGGGTTCATCCGTCTCTTCCGCTGCTGGCGCCTCTTCGCCTCCCTCTTCTGCTGGCGCATCGGGCGGGGCCTCGGTCGGCTGAGCGCCGTCACAGCCTGCGATGATCCCCAAGATCAGGGACAAAATCACAGCCAAACTGAGAATTCGCATCGCTTTCATCTTTCTCCTCCTAACTGATTGGAACTTTAACTGATATGGTCTGGGGTGTTTCTGCATCTCATTCGACAAACACGGATTCGTTCGATAGCACCACCTCCTTGGGACGAGCGCGGAATTCTGAAAATCGCTCGTGTTTTGTGAGATTGATCTTCTTGGATTGGCCTTGTCAAACTGGCTCTGCGGGAATTCGCCGGCTGCAATCATACGACCAACCCAGTGTTATCCGGCGAAAATCCAAAGACCCTCAGGCCTTAAAGGCTACCTCAACGTTAGGGCGGTCTATGACATATAAAATGGCGCTTGACAGAGCAATGGCCAGCAAGCTTGTAATAATAAAAAGCCAATTAGGATTACCACCCTCGGTGGTTGCCTGCGGGAATAAGATCAGAAAGCGGACAATAGCATTCATTCCTTGGACGAAGATACACAACATTAAAGCCCACCGCTTGAGTGTCAACATCGCCCAGGCGATAAATACAAACAAGGCCAACGGGGCAAGAAGTAGCGGGGGATTAGCTAAGAGAATATTCGGCGGCAGCAAAAATGCGGGGATAAACTGCAAGAGCGCGACAAGTGTGACAATTTGGGGGCGTGACTTTTCCATTGCTCCTCCTCCTTACGACAAGATAGATATTAAATGCGATCAAACGAAGTTCAAAAAGTCCAAAGAAGTTCCGGAACTCAGAATTGCTTTGAGAGGCGGCGTCTCCCGGAAGCGCCGGTCTTAAGTGTGCCGCGTTATCACCTCCTTAAGAAGCTCGGTGAAGCTCGGTGGCTTGGATGCTCGTTACGGTGATAGGGATCCTCTGGGCAAATCATTAAGGTGCAGGAGCGTGCCCCTGAATTATTAGGGCGTTTGTCACGTTTCCTCCGTGAGCATCATCATATAACTTCGAATTTTAACTAAATTTGTCTAACTGTCAAATTTGACGCAGAGGTAATCTTCTTTATAATAAGACGGTTTACGAATAGACCAGGATTGATTTTCACTTGATGACTCTTGTGATGATTCTCGAGGAATTCGCCGGATGCAATCGGTGTACTATCTTCATCCGCACCCTACTACACCTCGGCGGCAGTTCCTCCCCAGTTAGCTACGCTCGGAGCGGATCGTCAGATCCGCGACTCTACGTCGGAACGGGGATCTGCCGATCCCCTTGGAGCAAATTTAACTGGGGAGCCATTTATGCTGCGCTGTACTACTAACGACCGACGTACATCTTTGGATGTCCTGGAATCCTTGGAACGGCTTGGTGTTGAGTTTAGGTTGACAAAGTCTCTATCTGCGTTACAATAGCGGGGCTTATATTGAGGAAGGCGATGAAGGCCGCCTTGTCGCGGCCTTTTTAATTGAGACATAAGAGCTTATGAGGCCGAGTTCTAATGAGGCGTAGGCTCAATCAGGCACAAGAAGGCAACGGAGGAATTAAAGTATGGAAGGTCTAGAACTAAAGGCAACCCCTCGCGACGCCATTGGGAAGAAGGTGAAGCGATTACGTAGTGAGGGCATTGTCCCAGGCATTATTTATGGGCACGGCATCGAGCCGATACCCGTGCAGTTTGATGGTCGGGAAATTGAGCGGACGATTAACCAGGCCGGATCCAGTACCACGGTCCAGGTGCACGTCGAAGGTGAGAAAGAGGAACATCTCACCATTTTCCGCGACGTGCAATATGATCCAATTAAACGCAATGTCATCCATCTGGATCTCCAGGCGCTGCGTGCGGATGAGACGGTGCGCGTGCCTTTGACCGTCACGATGGTTGGCGTCAGCCCCATGGAAGAGGACCCCGACGCGATTGTGTTGCAGATCCTCAACGAGCTGGAAATCGAGGCATTGCCGCATGCGCTTATTCCTTACATCGAGGTCGATATCTCGACGTTGACCGAGATCGGGCAATCGATCACGGTCGCCGATTTGGAACCGCCCGAAGGCATTATGATCCTCAATGATCCTCACGAGAGCATCGTGCAGGTCAGCTATGCTGAGGAAGAGGTGATTGAGGTGGAGGCAGAGGTTCCGGAGTTCATGGGCGAAGTCGAGGTCATCGGCGAAGAGGGCGAAGAAATGCCGGAAGACGAGGAAACCTCAGCCGGGGAGTAAATTCACCGGAGATTTCGCGTTTCAATGAGACACACAACAAGGGCCGGAGATTCTCCGGCCCTTGTGTTATGAGGGTGGTTCATCTCCCCGGGGATAAGGGTGTGGAGCGTTACTCATAAGACCAACAAAGAGGGGCCGAGAAATCGGCCCCTCTTTTGTTATTTGCTTAGCCAACCAGCAGCCAATATCAGAAGATGCTGATCATGATAAACTTCGTGACGCTCTTTACTCTTCCTCGGCCTTCAATTTTTCGATAATCTCCTGCGCCATGTGGGTGGGGACAATCGCGTAGTGAGAGAACTCCATATTGTAGATCCCACGCCCCTGGGTGATGGCGCGGAGGTTCGTCGCATAGTGTTGCATTTCGGCCAGCGGCCCCAGCGCTGTGATGATGGCCTTCTGGGGAGCCTGCTCCATGCCTTGCACGCGCGCGCGGCGCGTGTTGAGATCAGACATCACCGCGCCGGCGAACTCGTCCGGGATGGTGATAGTGAAGAGGTACATCGGCTCCAGTAGGACAGGCCCGGCATCTATAAAAGCGCGCTTAAAAGCCTCGCGCCCGGCGATTTGGAACGCGATGTCCTTTGAATCCACCGGGTGCTCTTTGCCGTCATAGACCGCGACCATCACATCAACGATGGGATAACCGGCGATGACGCCCTTGGATAGCACCGATTTTACGCCTTTTTCAATCGAAGGTTGGAACGATGTGGAGATCCGACCGCCGTAGACCTCCCACTCGTAGACAAAACCGCTATCACGGGGTTGCGGCTCGACGCGCATACGTACCTCTGCGAACTGCCCCGCGCCGCCGCTCTGCTTCTTATGGCGATATTGCGCATCACCGACCCGGGTGACCGTCTCTTTGTAGGGCACCTTGGGCGTGTGTGCCTCCAGATTTACATTGAAGCGGCCTTTCGCGCGGCGCACCGCCGTATCGACGTGAGCGTCGCCCATTCCCGAAAGAATGGTCTCGCTGGTCGTGCCTTCCTGATGCCAGTGGAGCGTGGGGTCCTCTTCGCAGATGCGCGTCAGCGTGCTGCCCATCTTCGCCGTGTCTGCCTTCGTCTGGGGATAGATCGCGACGCTGTAGAGCGGGCTGGGGAATGAGGGCCCGCGCATTTCCAGCGGATAGTCGGGACTGCATAGCGTGTCGCCGGTCTGCGCCTCGCTCATCTTGGTGACCGCGCCGATGTCGCCCGCGTGCAGGCGCTCGACCTCGATCTGTTCCTTACCGCGCATCACGTAGAGCTGGCTCAGACGCTCTCCCTCATCCGCACGCATGTTGAGCAGTGTGTCACCGGAGTTGACCACGCCACCGTAGACGCGGACATAGGTCAACTTGCCAACGTAGGGATCGGCCGTCGTCTTGAAGATCAAGGCGGTCGTGGGGGAAGTGTCACTGACGTCGAACGTCTTCTCTTCCCCGGCCGGCGTCTGGGCCTCGAACGGCCTATCCGCCGGGGAGGGGGCCACGTGCATCAATAGATCCAGCACCGGCTCCAGGCCAATGTTTGGATTTTCGCCCGCGCCCACAAAGACGGGCACGAAGGCGCCGCTCAGCACGATCTTGCGCAGGCCGTTGGAAATCTCCTCCGCCGTCAGAGGCTCGCCTTCTAAGTACTTCATAATCAACTCGTCGTCCGCCTCGGCTGCGGCCTCGACGATCTCGGTGTACATCTCCTCAACCTGATCGGCTAACTCGGCGGGCACGTCCGTTCCCTTGCGGTCGGTGCCAATGTAGGCTTTGCGCTCGAGCAGATTCACCACACCTTTGAAGTCATCTTGCGCGCCGATGGGCAACGTCAGCGGTAAGAAGCGCTGCTCATCGAAGATTTCCTGCAATGAGTTCATCGCGCGCTCAAAGTTGGCATTTTCGCGATCCATCTTGTTGATGAAGACCGCGTGTGGCAGCGATTCCTCGTCAGCGTAAGCCCATGTCAACTCCGTGCCCACCTCGACGCCAGAGGCGGCATCGATGACCGTGAGGGCCAGGTCGGCGACGCGCAGCGCACTATTCACCTCTCCGACAAAGTCCGTATACCCCGGTGTGTCCATCAGATTCAGCTTCTGTTGGCGCCACTCGATGGGCGCTAACGCTGTGCTCAAGGAGATATTCCGGCGGATCTCTTCCTCATCGAAGTCGGTGATGGTGGCGCCTTCCTCAACTTTCCCCCGCCGTTTGATCGCTCCGCTTGTGAAGAGAAACCCCTCGATCAAGGAAGTCTTCCCAGAGCTGGCGTGCCCAATAAGAGCAATGTTGCGGATATTTTCTGTGGTATATTCCTTCATTATGTTAGCATCCTCCTGAAAAATGCGGTTGACTCAACAAGAAAAAACGGCCTGGAGGCCGTTTGGATGACGTCACAGTGGGCTGTGATGGCAATCAGAGCATTATTTTAAACGATTTTGACGCAAAGTCAATCACAAACCGCGCGCCGGGTATGAGCAGATGAGGAATTTGGCTATGGGCACTGAGTTCTAACCGGCGAAGGGCGACTTCGTAAATGTAGCCGCGAATTTTATTCGCCAGGCTATTACTCTGCTTGATCGGCTGAGTGTCGTTGCGGTTACGACACCACCCCCTGCGTCAGATTCAGGAACATACTCTCTAACGTCTCCTCCTCTTCAATATAGGAACGCACCTCGAAGTCCGCGCGCACCAGATCGGCGAGGAGTTGGACGACCTTCGGCTCCTGGCCCTCCAACGTGACCAGCAGTTGTTCCTCCGGCGGGGCGGAGGCGTTTTTGGTGATGCGCTCGACGCTGAGCACGTCGGGATGCTCCAGCAGCCAGACCTGCGCGTCATCCAGGCCGTCCAAGAAGCGGACGCGCACGCAGCGATGGGGGCGCAGCTTCGCTCGCACCGCTGCGACCGGCCCGGAGACGACTAGCTTGCCCTCCTCGACGATGCCGATGTGCGTGGCGATCTCGTCCAGCTCACGTAGGACGTGCGACGAAAGGAAAATCGTCTTGCCCATCTCTTGGAGCACGCGGAAGATCTCGCGTAACTCGACGCGCGCGCGGGGATCCAGGCCCGCCGCCGGTTCGTCGGCCACGATCAACTGCGGATCGTGAACCAGCGCCCGCGCTAATCCCAACCGCTGGCGCATGCCGCGCGAAAGCGAGCGCACCTCATCTTCGCGCCGATGGTCCAATCCCACCAGGTCGAGTAAGTCGTTGATGAGGGTGGGGCGCGTCGCCGGTTCGATGTCGAAGCAGCCCGCGAAGAAATCCAAGTACTCGCGCACCAACATCTCGCCGTACATCCCGAACTCATCGGGGATGTAGCCCAACATCCGGCAGACCTCGCGCGGCTGCTGGGTCACATCGTAGCCGCCGACGCTGACCTGCCCCGCATCAAATTGCAACAACGTGGCGATGATGCGAATGATCGTCGTCTTGCCCGCGCCGTTCGGCCCCACGAAGGCGTAGATGCTCCCCTTATCTACCGTAAACGAGAGGTCATCTAACGCCGGGCGCCTGGCCTTGCGATAGGTCTTGCTGACATTCTCGACTTCTAAAATCGCATTCATCTTATTCTTTCTCCTCCTGCCCAGCCAGCCACGACCGCAGGTCTGCTAATACTTGGGGCGCGTGCTCGAAAGCGATCCGCTCCGGCAGCGCCGCGATGGGGAACCATTGCCAGGCGTCCGCTTCCGCGCCGGCGCTCGGCGTGTCCTCGGTCTCCGCCACGAAGTAGATGTTCAGCGTGGTCGCGTGCTCATCCTGAAAGTGATAGCTGTCCAGGTAGAAGCCCAGGAAATCTAACAGACGGATATTCACGTTGGCTTCCTCGCGCACCTCGCGGATCGCGGCGGCCTCCGGCGTCTCATCGATGTTCAAAAAACCGCCTGGAATGTCCCACGCGCCCCGGAAGGGCGCTTGCGTGCGACGCACCAACAGGACGGCGCCCTCGCGCACGACCAGCGCGCCGGCGCACGGCTTGGCGTTCGCAAAGTGGATGCGACTGCAGAGTGTACAGACGAGGTGTTGTTCTTCGTCCAAAACGCGCAGCGTCAGCGGCGCGCCACAGCGTGGGCAGAAGTGATGCGTCAGCCCATTGGTGCTCTCTGTGGCGGATGCCAGCGCCTCGAAGGCGAAGGGCGCCTCCAAAAAAGGCCAGCGTCCCGCCGCCCACGCCGCCTTGGCGAAGTGTTGGAGCGATTTGAACTTGTACTCCGCTCGCGACGCCGCCGAGCGATCTGGAAATTCCCACGCCGCGATCAGCGATACCGGCAAGTGCGCGCGCGTGTAATTCGATCCCTGGCCGGCGCGATGCTCCTTCACCCGCCGGGTCAAATCCGTCGTGATCCCGGTGTAGAAGGCGTCATCCTTGCAGCGTAAAACATAGAGATACCACATAGAACCTCGCATGCTGTCCTTGATTCGGCGTCAGAGTCAACGCTGCCTTTCACGTTTATGAACCATTATCTGCTCCATCTGCTGATTATAATCGTGATCGGTAGAAAAAAAAGCGCCCCGCCATTTCGGCGGGGCACTGGCCAATGGGAAAGCCTTTCAAAAGCATCTTCATCAAAAAATGGAAGTCACCCGGTTATGTGTTGGGTTTAGGTCTGCATCAACCTCAAACGCTCAAATATGACGTCCGGCTGTGGGCCGGGTCAATGTGGGTGCTCCAATGATGTCATATCTACCTTCCCACTCAGCTCATGAAAGGGTCTGGAAGTCAAAAGTCGAATGTCTGAAAGTCCAACGTCGGAAACTCAGTTCGACGATGGTGGGTAAGCATACCTGGAAACTCTTCTAGAAGCTTTACTCCTCCCCTCCTACGATGGTGAAGTTGCGCTCGCGACGCGGGGCCATGGGCCACG
>CAZCAI010000065.1:0-25246 GCA_964496595.1 uncultured Anaerolineales bacterium | reverse complement strand
CACCCTTGCGAAGGTTAAGTTCCACCTGATTGTAGGCACAGAAACCTGGAGCACACAAGCCCCTGAAGAGAAGATCATCCCGCAACCTTCGCAAGGTTTACACAGTAAGGAGATCACAATGAATCCCCACATTTTTCCGATTTTGATCCTCAACGCGCGACCGGCCGCCGGCAAGAGCGAGGTCATCGACTATCTGGCCCGCCAGCCCCTGCCGGAGCGCCAACGCCGCTTCCACATCGGGGAGCTGGACATCATCGACGACTTCCCGATGCTGTGGACGTGGTTCGAGGAAGATGCCATCCTGGAGCGGATGGGCCATCCCCGCCTGCACACCGACGGCGCTGGCTACTTCAAGGAGACCTACCTCTGGCACCTGCTCATCGAGCGCATCGGGTTGGAGTACGGCAAGCGCCGGCGCGATCATCCCGATTATCACGCGACGCTCACCACAATCATCGAATTCTCACGCGGGAGCGAGCACGGCGGCTACGCGGCGGCCTACGAGCACCTCTCACCCGCCATTTTAGAGCGCGCGGCGGCGCTCTACATCAACGTCTCCTTCGAGGAATCGCTGCGCAAGAACCGCGCCCGCCGCAACCCCGCCCGCCTCGACAGCATCCTGGAGCACAGCCTCAGCAACGAGAAAATGCGCCGCCTCTACGGCGAGGATGATTGGGCCGCCTTCACCGCCGACGACCCCGCCTACGTGCAGGTCAAGGGCATCGCGGCGCCCTACGCCATCTTCGAGAACGAGGATGACGTGACGACGCCGCGCGGCGAAGCGCTCGGCGAGCGCTTAGAGACGACACTGAATCAGCTTTGGTCGCGGCGGCAGGCGCGGGGCTAACATCACCAAGATGTAAGCTCGTAAGATAGCAAAAAGCCCTGGGGGATGCGCACACCCCCAGGGCTTTTTGGATTGATGGTAGTGAAGCAAACTAATGCAGTGAACTACCCGTCTGAAAACTCAAGTCGGCTGAAGGCCAATTCAACACCGAGAAGTGTCTCGTATTTTAGTCGGCTTCTAGCCGACTTGAGCTTTTAGCCCGCGATTTATCTGCGGGCGTAGGACTGCGGGCGTAGGACTGCCGGCGTAGGACTGCCGGCGTAGGACTTCAACATTCCTCACCCCTCCCCCTCGATGGCGGCCTCTTCCCCACCCTCCTCATCAGGCAATTGGAGCGCGACGTAGAAGGTACTGCCCTGATCCACCTCGCTATCGACCCAGACGCGGCCCCCGTGACGCTCCACAATGGACTTGACCAGCGCCAGGCCCAGGCCGGTGCCCTGGATGTCGCTCGTCTCCCGGCGCTTGATGCGATGGAATTTCTCAAAGAGGCGCACCATATCCTCCGGCGCGATGCCGATGCCGGTATCCGAGATATGGATAATGGCCTCGGTATCGGTTACGGTCAGGCCCACGTTGACTTGCCCGCCGGCGGGCGTGTACTTGATGGCGTTATCCACCAGATTGCTCACCGCCTGGCGGATCAGGGTGCAATCGCCGATGACCGTCGGCGCCCCTTCCGCCGGATCGAGGCGCAGCATCACGCCCTTGTTCGTGGCGCGCGCGCGCATCGTATCGACGGCCTCGATGAGGATCAGGCCCAGTTGGCACGACTCCTGGCGCACGCCCACGCCCGCCTCGATGCGACGCAGGTTGAGCAAATCACCGATCAACGCGCTCATTTGATCAATGCCCGCTAAGATGCGCTCAAGATAGTCGTGTTGTTTATCGTTGAGATCGCCGACCATCATCAGCATCGTCGCATAGCCGCGAATGAAGGTCAGCGGCGCGCGCAGGTCGTGCGAGACGGTCGCCACGAAGTCCGACTTCATCTCATCGAGTTCCTTGAAGTGCGTGACATCCCGCATCACTACCACTTTACCCGCCATCAGCCCTTGGGGATCCAAAATGGGCGCGATGCTGGCGTAGAAGGTGCGCCCATCCTCCAGCGGCACCTCGACGGCCTGCTGCTCCTCCTCGGAGCGCAACACCGCCGTCTTCAACGGCTCTGGAATGTCCAAATTCTTCAGCAACCGACCATACGCTTCGTCCACCTCAAGCACGCGCTGCGCGGCCGGATTGATTAACAGGAGCCGGGCGCGCGAGTCGATGACGAGGATCGCGTCGGTGGTGCTGGCTAAAATCGCAGCCAGACGGCGCCGACCGCCCTCGGCGGCCTGGAAGAGACGCGCGTTCTCCACGAGCACCGTCGCCTGATTCGCCAACGTGGAGAGGAAGTCTACGCGCGCTTCATCGAAAGCATCGCTTTGATCCGCGCCGACCCAGAAAATCGCCACGGTGTTGTTGTGCAACCGCACCGGGAAGACGGCCACGCTACGCAACGGTTGCGCAGCGCCGGTCGCCCCCTTCGTTTCGGAAAGATCCTGGATCACAAGTCGATTCCGGCGGCGTCGCAGCGCCTTGGAGAAATCTTGATCCAATGCCGTAATATTGGTGATGTCTATGTCCTCCCCTCGGGTGAAAACCCGCTGAATACGATTGCTGCTGGAGAGAAGAACAAATCGTGCCACGGCGGCGCCCGTTTCCTCCAACGCCCCCTTCAAAATGGGCACAACGCCGCTTTCGAGATCCAACGTCGCCGAGACATCCTGGGCGACACTTAACAAAAGCTTGAGATCCTTCAGGCGCGCCTGCAGACGAATCTGCATCTTCTCGAAGGCGCTCCCCAATTGGGCGACCTCGTCATCGCCAGCGATAGAGACCGGAGGAATATCCCATTCTTCGGGCTTATCCAAATTTTCGGTCGCGATGTGATTCGCGGCCTCGGCCAACTTATTCAGCGGCTTGATGATGCGCGTCGCGTAGAAAGGGATGGCGAACAACAGAATGCCCCCCACCACAATCTGCACCAGCAAGAGCGGGCTGGCAATCGCCGTCGCGGTCTCCAATACCGCAGCATAGGGAAGTTGCAAGATGACCGCGTAGGGCGTGCCCCTTGAATTATGTAAATAGGTCAAAATGCGTCGCCCATCCGGCGAAACTTCCTCGTACTCCCTCCCCGCGCCTGGCTCTGGCAAGGCGTCAAGAGGGCCATCCCAAGGCCGAAGAATGAAATCCGGATTGGGATGCGCGATGATGACGCCCCACTCATCCAGAATAAAACCGTCCCCGGTGCCGCGCGTAAACTGGAGCGCATCCAGCGCCTGCTGCATGTAGGGATTAACATTCAATTGCACGCGCCCCAGCAACAGCGCCACCGGCGCCCCCCGTTCTTCTGATGGGCTGTCCCCCTCCTCCGTCTGGAAAATCGGTTGCACCGCCGTGAGACCATACTGCCCCGAAGGTAACTTCGTGATGCGCGTTACCTGCAAAAAGCCCAAATTCAGCGCCTTTTCGACCTCCAACTCCTCCTCCGTCGTCAGTGCGACGGCGGCCTCCCCTTCGGGTACAGCTTCGACAACCTCCCTTGCTGAGTTGACGATCAATAGTTCCTGGAAGAAGGGGACAACTTGCCGATCGGTGCGCAGCGCCTGGGCGCGTCGCTCTGGATCGAGCAGTGTCGGATCCTCCGCAAACGTGATCAGCAGATTGGGGGCGGTATAGTGGAATTGTCGCAAGCGCTCGCTGGCATTATCCGCGCTGCGGGACATCTCCACGATGGCTTGGTCGCGCGCCAATGTAATCGCCCGCGAGGTGACCGCCAGCACAGAGAGCACGATACTGAGCAATACCAGGGGGATGCTAAAAACCAAGAAGCGTGCGCGCAAGGAGCGACTATAAACGGAGATCACATCCCTCCGCTGCGGCGGACGCCACGCCGAGTTGAGAAACACGAGCTGGAACACGACGCCCACCCCCAGGCCACTCAGCGCCCAGAGAGGCAGTTCATTGTTCCAAAAGGAAGCCACGTAATCCACCGCCAGCAGTCCGCCTTCCGGCAAATTGAGTGCCAGGCGACTGAACGAGAAGAAGAACACTGGCGTCAGGGAAGAGACCACCGAGGCGACTATGGGCATTCTGAGCAGATCGAAGAACCTTCCCTTATAGGGCTGATGGATGCACCAGCCCATTACGATGCCCCACGAGGTAAACGCTAATAGATCGGTGAAGGTGAGGGGGAAAAACCACGCCCACATAAAAGTGGCCAGGAGATTGACAACGCCCGCCGGGCCAATGCCCAGCCAGATAGCGACCGCTGTGACGATAAGCAGTCCGGCCAACGAGACGGTGGGTTGGGCGGGCAGTACACTAATTGGCGCGACGGGAAGCGAGCCAGCAGTGGTACGCTGCAAAATCAGCGTGAAGTTCGCCGGGATCGAGACCAGCAAGGCCAGCGCGAAGCTGATCCATTGCCCCTGTGCCATCTCCCGAAAATCCGAGCGCTGTTTCCACATCACGCCCAAGAAAAGACCCGCGTAGAGGATCGAGAGAATCATACTCGACCATACCATGGGGAATTCAAATGAAAATCCGGTGGGAGCGTGCCACAAATTCAAATTCATCGCGTGCGTCCTTTACGAGGTAATATAACTAACGCTATAGTACAACATTCTGAGACAAATTTAAAAACGCTATGCTTTGTTTGACAGCGCCTTTAACTACAGTATAGAAGGAAAGGCAAAGGTGTCAAAAGAGTCACGGCTCTGAATTCGCCCGCGCACATCCGCGCTGCTCTTAGGGATAGTCGCGTGTTCTGTGCGCTATCATCCCCGCCCCAGGCCGATGGCGGCGCCGAATAAGGGGCCGAGGCCCAGGCCCAAAAATGTGCCCAGGAGCGCGCCGCCCAGCGGCTCTTCCAGCAGCAGGCTGCCCATCAGCCCGCCAAGGAGTGGGCCGCTCGCCGCGCCGATGAGTACTGCCCGCATCGGCGCCGCCGCGCCCCACAGCGTGACGCGGCGCGCCGCTATGATAGCGCCGACTGCCGCGCCCCATCCCCCCGCGACGTAGAGGCTCGCCACCGCGCCAAGGATGAGGCCCGCGCGCGCCTGGAGCATCCAGCCGGCGAGTGCGCCCCCCAGTGCACCCACGAGCGCGCCGAGGGCGAGGCGGCGCCGGCGTCCCCTGCTGTTTCCCCCCAGATACTTCTGGAAATAGACCGTCGCGTACCGGCTCACGCTCCCGACGCACGCGCCGATCCATACGCCGTTGGCCGCCGCGACGAGCGCGCCGCCCAAGGCCCCCACGCCCGGCCCGCGATGCGCGCCATACGTCGCGCCCACCAGCGCGCCATAGAGCGCGGCAAGAAGCGCGCCTAAAAGCGCGCCATCCAACATCCCCAAACAAGGGCCGTAGTTAGCCGCGCCGGCCTCGTCGCTCACGATGGCGCCTTCCATACTTCCGCGCCGCGCCCCAGCGTAAAATCCACGTGAATCCAAAAGCCGACCAGGGCCTGCACGTGCTGCTGGTGATTCACGCGCAAACCCAGGAGCTTGGCCAGGGGATGGTTCACGTGGGGATGCAGCGTCAGATAGTAGGTGTGATCCAGCAACCCGCCCTGGCGAAAAAGGTCCAAGCGCGCGTCTGTCCTGATGATGGCCTGATAACACGCGCGCCGGGTATCGGCGGCATCGCGAAATTGCTTAAGGAAGACCAGCGGGATTTCCCCGCCCTCCAGTTCGATAAGATCACGCAATGTCTGCATCTCGACGGATGCATCGGTCTGGCGTAGCAGGCGGATGATCTCCGCGCGGGCCGCGTCCCAGTTACCCCAGGTGACCGCCGAGGCCAGCGCATCCTCTGGATCGCGGCGCTTCAACTCGGCCAGGCGCTGCATCTGACCTTGTACTGACGCTCCTGACATATCCGCCGTCTCGAAGCGCCACGCATCTAAGGCGAACTCTGGATTCTGGATGATTGTGGGCGATTCGAAACGCCCCCACATCTTGGGGAAGCCATAGACCTCGCGGCCTGTGACCAGCGCCGAGGGGTTATCGACGTAGAGGCAGGGCAAAAACCACGCGGCGTGATCGGGCGTCCAGAGGCCGCCGGCCTTGCGCCGGCCCACCGTCGGCACCCAGAAGCTCAGTTCCCGCTCCCGCGAGTGGCCCAGCGCTTGATCCCGCGCATCGGTGGAGAGCACATCCATCTCCGCGTACACCATCGCCACGTAGGGCATCGCCGGGACGTAATCCCATTCGCCGTTCGTGGGCGCGCTGAGATAGCGCCGGCAGAGGCGGTGAAGCGCGTCGCGCTCGGCGGGGAGCAAAAAGGCCGCGATGCGCGCATCGCGCTGGAGGTACGGCCCGCGCGGGACAGGCCAGCCGTGGCGTAGGTCGTCATCCACATAATGGGGAAGTTCCTCCGGCGTCGCCGGGGAGCGCCGACAGCCGGTCGCGGCGGCGCCCAACGCGCCCCCGGTCAGATAGAGAAAGCGGCGCCGCGAGAGCTTCTTCCCCATCGCGCTAGAACCTGATCCAGACCTCGTCGATATACTCGGCCAGCGTCCGGTCGACCAGCGCGTCGCTGTCCAACCTCTCCTCCAGCGCCTTCACCTCCGCGAGGTTGGCCCACGTATCGGGCCGCTGCGCGTGGATTGAGCAGGGGTCTTTGTAGGGCTGGATGGACAACTCGAACGTCCCAATTGCCTGCGCCATATCGACAATCTCCTGCTTATCCAGCCCGACGAGGGGCCGCAGGATCGCGCGTTCGGCGGCCCGGCCAATCACATCGATGTTCTTGAGCGTCTGCGAGGCGACTTGCCCCACGCTTTCGCCCGTGACAAGCGCCACGGCGTTGCGCCGGTAGGCGATCCGCTCGGCGACGCGCATCATAAAGCGCCGGAAGGCAACCGTCGCCAGCGCCGTGTCGTAAGTGGCAATCGCTGCCTCGAACAGCTCGGAGGAGGCCAGGTAGAGCGGCGCGGAGAGGCGATGGGGCGCCAGCAACGCGCGCGCCAGCGCTACAATTTTGGAGTCGCGCGCGCGTTGAGCGCTTGGCTGGAGATGAAAATGCAAGAAATCGACGTTGCACCCGCGTTTGTGCATCATGTGCGCGGCGACGGGCGAATCGATGCCGCCGGAGAAGAGCGCCAACACGCGCCCGCTCGCGCCGATGGGCAGGCCGCCCGCGCCCTGAAGGCGACGGATGAAAAGATAAGCGCCCTGCTCATAAATTTGGATCTCCAACGTGACGTCGGGATCATTTAATTGCACCGGCGCCTGGGTCGCTTCGACGATGGCGGCGCCGACGCGGCTGTTGACCTCCGGCGATGTGATTGGAAATTGCTTGTCGCCGCGTCGGGTATCGACCTTGAAGGTCGTCTGGGGGGTGATGACGCCCGCGGCCAGATCGAGCGCCGTCTCTGTGATGACGTCCATCTGAGGCGGGACGATCATCGTGGGCGCTACGTAGGCAATCCCAAAGATGCGCCGGAGACGGCGTTCCAAGATCTCCGTCGGCACCTCCCCCTTGACCGCGACGATAAAGTAGCTGTGAAATTTTTGCAGCTCGATCTCTCCCAAATCCGCCAACGCGGTTTGGATGTTGTGAATCAAGCGCTGCTCGAATTTATAGCGGTTGTTGCCCTTGAGGCTCAACTCGCCGTAGTGCACTATGTAATTTTGTGTTTGGTTTGTCATAGGGGCTATGATAACACAATCAGGGGGCCGCGCAATGCCTCTATCCTGGGTATATGCAGATTATTGGGGAAGTTCGGGCCGGCGTCTTTTGTTCTCCCCCAACGGGAAATGTATTCCGTATTCCGTATTGCGTATTCCATCCTCTTATGCCAAAAAATCCCCAGGCCGTTCACGTGACCTGGGGAGAATCTGACCTTATCGGCGCCTTGCTATAAGCTTCGCTCAAAACAACATCCACAACAGGGAGATAATCACGCGCCGCAGGAGGTTGATGAGAAAGTAGGCGATGATGGGGGAGAAGTCCAGGCCAACGATGGGCGGGAGGAGTTGGCGAATCGGCGCCAAGACCGGTTCTGTGATGTTCACCAAAAAACCCATCATCCGGTTGCTGTAAGGCACGCGCAACCATCCCAAAATCACGCGCACCAGCAGCGCCGCGCTGTAGAAATCGAAGAGGATATTGAGCAGGGAGATGAAGATACGCCCCATCTGTAACCAAGGTTGGGTCGGGACGTCCAGCGCCATCAACACGAGGGTGATCAGCCACGTGATCAGTGAATGTCCCAACCAGAGCAAGATCAGCCCCATCACCGGCGCGCCATCAAAATAGGCCTGATTCCACGGCACATACTGGTAGGTGCTCCCGCCCATCAGCTCGCGCACGGGTTTGAGCAGCGGTTCGGTGATGGTGCGCAAGATCTTCATCGCAGTGTGATGGGGCGGGACGTTGACCCATTGCAGGATAATCTGGATCACCAACGTCAATCCCAAGACCGCGAATAATATATCAATCACTCGAAGCCATACGTCAATTGTCATCGTTACCTCTCTTGTTAGTAACTCCTCAAGGGATCGCCTGGCGATTCCCGCGGTTACGCTTACACATCCTTTTCACACTCTGCGCCGTCTCTGAGATGGGAGATATCGTTCACGAAGAGGACGTTCATCCAGCCCGGCATCTCGATCTCCGCTAACGTCACGGAGGCGTTGCCAAAGCGCAGACCCAGGTACGTTTCCCAAGGAACATTAAACCACGCGGCTAAGAACCCGCGAAAGGTGCCGCCGTGCGCGACGATCACGACATCGCCTTTTTCGTGGCGTGCTATGATCTCATCGAAGATCGCTTCAACGCGGGTGTAAAACTCCTCCTCCGGCTCCGTCTCCGGGATGTACGGCCGGACAGTCTCGCCGCGATGGGCGTACTCCAGCAGATGCGGCCACAGATCGATGATCTCATCCCAGTTACGCCCGGTCGCCTCTCCCATGCCGTGCTCGCACAGGCGCACATCCTCTATCGGCGCGACGCTCGTTGCTGCCGCGATGGCCTCCGCCGTCTGGCGGGCCCGCACCTGCGGACTGGTGTAGAGCGCGGTCACCTCGTCTAGCTGGCCGAGACGCTCGGCGACCCGGCGCGCTTGCCACCTGCCCTTCTCCGTCAGCGGCGGATCGGCCCAGCCCTGCACGCGCCGGGCGGCGTTCCATGTCGATTCTCCGTGCCGGACCAGCCACAAGCGTAATGTCATACCATCTCCTCAAGTAGATCAAAGGGCGGCTCCTCGACGAAGATACCCGCGACCTCATCGTAGATCCGCACGCGCCCGCTCCGAAAATCGTAAACCCAGGGATGGATCTCCAATTCGCCGGCCTCGATGGCCTCTTTGATGTAGGGATAGGTCATCAGATGCTCCACCTGGAGCAGCACGTTGGTCTCGACGATGGCGTTATGGCGCGCGTATCCCTTTAACTTATCCAAAACACGACCTTTGGCCGGGCGAGCATAGGTCAGCCACTGGCTCAGATGTGGCTCGCTTTCATCGGGCGGCAAATCCAGCGCCTGGATGCCGCCGCAGAAGCTATGGCCGCATATCACGATGTGGCGTATGCCCAGATGCATAAGGGCGTATTCCAGCACCGCCCCGACGCCCGGCGCGGGCGCGTCGGTGGGCGGCACGACATTGGCGATATTCCGCACGACAAAGATATCGCCCGGCGCCGCGCCTAAAATCCGGCTTGGCATAACCTGCGAATCGGAGCAACCGATGTAGAGCACCTGTGGACTCTGGCCGTGGGCTAGCTTTTCCATCAACTCGGCCTCTTCTGTGAAATAAGCCCCGCGCTTTTCACGCGCTGCTAACGAGAGTCTATCTTCGATCATCACAACCTCCATAATCTGATAAGGCGCCAGGATTTAGCATGCTTCTTGACGTACCGCCTCGATCAAATCCGCGAGCAAGCTATGCGCAGCGGATACCGGGTCTTGTTGCCGGCGCGAGACTGCCTCGACTGCGGCGCCGATTCGCTCCGCCGGGAGATAGTCGTGCAACAATGCCTGGAAGTGATGCTCCAACCACACTTCGATCTCGGCGCGCGCGTGGCGGGCCAACCGCTCGTCCCAGCGACCGCTGGCCCGCAAATCCTCCCGGTGGGCTAAGATCGCGTCCATCAAGGCCGCGATGCCCTCGCCCTCCAGCGCGCTGGTTTTGATGATCGGCGCTTCCCAGCCGGCAGGCTCTGGTTCCTCCAGGGAGGCTCCCGCGCTCGGCCCGTGATGGCCCGCCGGCCCGGCGCGTCGCACGCTCTGTAATGCGCGCACCGTCTGCTGCGCTTCGGGGCGATCCGCCTTGTTGACGACGATGATGTCGGCGATTTCCATCAGGCCGGCCTTGAGCGCCTGGATGGCGTCGCCCATCCCCGGCGCCTCGACTAAGACGACGGTGTGCGCCACGCGCGCCACCTCGACCTGCGATTGGCCCGCGCCGACGGTCTCCACCAAAATCACCGGCACGCCCACCGCATCCAACACGGTTACAACATCGCGCGTGGCGTGCGCCACCCCGCCGGGATGGCCTCGCGAGGCCATGCTGCGGATGAAGATGCCGGGGTCCTCCACAAGATCGCGCATCCGCAAGCGATCCCCCAGCAGAGCGCCGCCGGAGTAAGGGCTGGTGGGATCGACGGCCACCACGGCCACGCGCTCCTCGTGCTCGCGGAAAGCGTGGGCCAATCGATTGAGCAGCGTACTCTTGCCGGCGCCCGGCGCGCCCGTGATACCGATGATGTGCGCCTGGCCGCTACGCAGGAAGAGCTTCGCCAGCGCTGCTTGACCTTCGGGGGCGCCGTTTTCGACGCGCGAGAGCAATCGCGCCAGCGCGCGCCGGTCGCCCGCCAGGGCTGAGGTCGCCAGATCCACGCTAAGCCTCGGCGGTGGCCGAAACGGCTTCGCGGATGAAATCGACGACGACGCGGGTATCCGTTCCCGGCCCGAAGACCTCGCGCACGCCCATCTCCTTCAGCTTGGGCTGATCATCCTGGGGAATGATCCCGCCGACAAAGAGCGGCAGATCGTCCAGGTTGCGCTGCTCCATCTCTGCCAGGACACGCGGCACGAGGCCCATGTGCGCACCGGAGAGGATCGACAGGCCCACCACATCCACATCCTCCTGCAAGGCCGCCTCCGCGATCATCGTCGGCGTCTGGCGGAGGCCGGTATAGATCACCTCCATACCGGCGTCGCGCAGCGCGCGCGCCACCACCTTCGCGCCGCGATCATGACCATCTAAACCGGGTTTTGCAATTAGTACTCGAATTTTACGGTCCATCAATACCTCCTTAGGGTATATAACAAATGATCAATCAATCGATAGATCGAATGGGCGTATATTGCACAGCGGTTACCATCACAGAGTATTCGTCAATCCATCGCCCATCCGATAGCCCGCAGGGCTTTGCTCTCTTAGCCGTGGACTTCATCCACGGGCGGGTAGAGCTTCTCGCCTGAGAACAATTTGCCAGCTTCAGGCTAATACGCCCCATCCCCCAACAGGACTTTGGGAATGGTGCGCAACAAAATCGCGACATCCATCCAGGGCGACCAGTGCTCGATGTAGTACAAATCCAACAAGACCATCTCATCGAAGGTCAACTCGCTGCGCCCGCTGACCTGCCACAGCCCCGTCATCCCCGGCGGCACGGCCAGGCGCTTCTTGTGCCACGACTGATATTGCTCTACCTCGACGGGCGTGGGGGGGCGCGGGCCGACCAGGCTCATATCGCCCTTGAGGACGTTCCACAGTTGCGGGAGTTCGTCTAAACTGGTGCGCCTGAGAAGGCGCCCGACCCGCGTGGCCCGAGGGTCCTCGCGAATCTTGAAGATCGGGCCATCAGCCTCGTTCAAGGAGGCCAGATGGGATTGCTCTTCCTCAGCGCCCGTCCGCATCGAGCGGAATTTAACGATCTCAAAGCGGCGTCCATCCAGCCCTACACGCTCCTGGCGGAAGAAGATCGGCCCCGGCGAATCCAGACGGATGGCCAGCGCGATCAGGCCGAAGATGGGCGCGCCTAAGACTATCCCCAGAATCGCGCCGGCAAGGTCGACCGCCCGCTTGAAGATCAATGCTTCCCGCGTAAAAGCAATCTCGCGGATCGTGATCAAGGGGACGCCGCCCAAGTCGCTCACCTCGACGCGGCTGAGACTCATCTGGAAGAGATCCGGCACCATCCGTGGCTCAACCTGACGCAGCTCGCACGCCCGCAGGATGCCAAAGATGCGCCGCTGATAGTTCCACGGCAGCGTGATGATCACCTCATCAACGCCCTCAGTGTCGATGACGGTCGCCAAATTGTCCACCGGCCCCAATCCCTTGAAGCGCCCGATCTCGCCCTCGCCCTTGACAGGATTGTCGTCCACGTAGCCGACGATCTCGTAGCCCAGATCGGGCCGCGCGACGATGGTGCGCATCACGCGCCGGCCTACCTCGCCCGCGCCGACGATCACGACGCGCCGGACGCCCACGCCGCGCCGGCGCAGCCACGCCAGCAAGAGCATCGCGCCTGCGCGATCCAACGAAAGCAGCACCACCATCACCAGGCCGGCCTCCAGCAGGAGCAGGCGCGAGTAGACCAACGGGCGCAGGATGAAGGCCAACGCCATCGCCATCACCACGGCGAAAGTCACCGCCGTTAATATGCGATAGACGTGATCCACCCAGGTGCGGCCCCGCCAATCACTGTAGGCGCGGTCGGCCCAGAGAAGCAGCGGCACGATGAGGGAGAAGAAGACGTTGAAGAGCGTGTAAGCCGAGTAAGGCGCGTCGTAGACGACATCGGCAAACCACTGCAAGCGATAGCGCAGCACGTAGCCCACGGCCATCGCTAAGTTGATCATCAAAATATCGACGGGGACGATCCAGGCGGGCGCCGCGTCGTGCTGCCTAGGCCTCATCGTTTCCCCCCTCTATAATCCGCCGGTAGAGCGCCGCCGTGCGTTGGGCCGTCGCCTCCCACGAGAAGCGCGCCGCGTGTGCCAATCCCCGCTCGCGCAACTCGGCGCGCAATGGATCATCGCGCAACAGACGCGCGAGGCCGTCAGCGATGGCCGCCACATCGTCCGGCGGGACGGTCAGAGCGGCGTCGCCGGACGCCTCCGGCAGCGCGGTCGTCGCCGAAGCCAGGGTTGGTGTGCCGCAGGCCAGCGCCTCCAGCACCGGCAGCCCAAACCCCTCGTAGAGCGAGATGTAGGCGAAGAGATCGGCAGCGTTGTACCAGAGCGCCTGCGTCTCCGCCGGGATATAGCCGGGGAAGTGGACGCGATCCTGCACACCCAAGCGCGTCACCTCCGCGAAGATCGTCTCGTAGAGCCATCCCCGCCCCCCGGCCAGCACCAGATGCACATCCGCAGGGGCGCCCTGCGCAAAGGCCTGCACCAGGCGCGCCAGATTCTTGCGCGGCTCCAGCGTTCCCATGTGGAGGATGAAGCGCTCCGGCAGCCCCTGCGCCGCGCGGAAGCGCGCCACCTCCGCCGACGGGAGCGGGCAGAAGCGAGGATCGACGCCGTGGGTGATCACGTGCACGCGCTCCGGCGCGACGCCCATCAGCGCCACCGCCTCGCGCGCCGTGAACTCCGAGACCGCGATCACAGCGGCCGCGCGGCGACAGGCCAGCGGCGTCATCGTGCCCAGATAGAGGCGGTTGGCGCGTTTGAAGAACGCCGGGTGGCGGAAAAAGCTCAGGTCGTGCAGCGTGATCACCTGCGGGCAGGGGGAGACCAGCGGGCCGACGAAGGCCGGCGCGTGCAACAAGTCGGCGCCCAGACGGCGCAACACGCCCGGCAGGACCGTCTGCTCCCACATAATACGCCCCATCGGGCGCGCGGTGGGCCACGCCGTACGGATCACGCGCATCTCACAGCCGGGCGGCAATTGCCCCCCGCCCAGCAGCACGGCATAGTCGCGACTATCCTCGGATGCACGCTGTTGAGCGAGATGGCAGAGGAGATTCGTGATATAGACAGCAATCCCGGCGCTGCGATAAGAAGCATCGCCGGTAAGTAAGTGCGCGTTAAAAGCTACTAGCATAGCCTTCATTATAATGGTCTTTTTAGGGATTGACAAAACTTGCCAGCCCTTCAGAGCGCGATAGAATGGAACTGGCGTGGTTAAAAGTCGAAAAATCCTTTAGGAAACCTTTCCGGTAGCTGATTCTGTAATTGGGAATTTAGAATTGCGAATTGCGAATAATGCTGTTGAATAAAGATTCGCAATTCGCAATTCGCAATTAAAGTCCAACTGATGATTTGAAGGAGGGGCCGTTATGAATGAAAAGAAGAAAGAGAAGAACGAACGCACCGCCGTCCATATCATTGTACACGGGCGAGTGCAGGGCGTGGGATTTCGTTACTTCACCAAAACCAACGGTCAACGCCTGGGTCTGGCCGGTTGGGTGCGCAATTTATCGGATGGCACGGTCGAGATTTGGGCCGAAGGACGGCGTAAGACGCTGGAGCAGTTCATCCAGGATGTGCAGCGCGGCCCCAGTTACGGCCACGTCTCCCATTTGAATATCGATTGGAAAGCGCCGAAAAATGAAACCTCTTCATTTCGCGTTCGTTTTTAATGATCCACATCGAGCGCTGGCTCATCATGTTCGGAGCAGATATAGATCACCGTGAATAAATTCAAGACAATTCAAAGCCTGGCCTGGTTAGTTCTCTCGCTTTCGTTTGGCCTTTGCGTGATTTTGGGCATCGGCGTGCCGCTGGGCATCCGCTGGACGATTCGCAACGCCACGCGCTCGCTTGATCTCGCCTTACAACCACGCGCCGGCACGCTCACATTGCAGCCCGCGCGCAGCGACTCCCCCACCCTGGTCATCGAGCCAACTACGAAAGTCGAGCTAAAGGATAGAGTTGAATTGAGCGAGGCCGGCGTCGCGCTACTGCTCTTCTACACGCCAGAAGCCTTGGATACCGCCACCGCCGACGCGCCCATCGTGACGGTGCAGCTCTACGGTAAGACGGACCTTACCACCGAGGTCGCACGGACGCCGCGTTTCGCCGCCAGTCCCCGTCCGCATCGCGTGGAACTCGACATCGACCGCGCCTCGAATCTTCACCTCACCGTCGAGGGGAACGGGCGAGCGGCCGTGCTGCGCGTCCAAACGCCGCACGGCGCCATCGATATGGAAGAGGGTAACTACGTCCTCTCCGTAGAGCCGGGGCAGACCAACTTCTCTGTGCGCGCCGGTAAAGCACGCATTCCCGATCCCGAAACAGCAGAGATTTTCGTGCTCACCAATTTGCAGCGCACGACCCTGACGTCCGGTGGCCTGACGGAGATCACCATCGGCGAGCGCGATCTGCTCCAGAATCGTAACGGGAACTTTGAAGCGCCGCTGGAGGATTATTGGACGCCCTATAATTTGGTCGGCGTCGCGGGCGAGGAAGAAGGGAGTGTCCGCCGCGTCCAGGTCGGCGACGACCGGCACATCGTCATCTTCACCCGCGCCGGCCAGAATTTCGCCGAAACCGGGATCACCCAGCAGATCAACCAGGATATTCACGAAGTGCGATCGCTGCGAGTGCGCGCCCGCCTCCGCATCGATGCGCAGACGGTAGGCGTCTGCGGCTCGCTGGGCACTGAATGTCCCGTGATGTTGCGCATCACCTTCATCGATCAGGGGAGCGGCGCGGCGCGAGAGTGGCTGCAAGGCTTTTACGCCGTCCAAGGGTCGGATAAGCCCGTCTGCCAGAGTTGCGAGTGGCAAGCGGAGCACATCCGCGTAGCGCAGTTGGGCAGTTGGTACGATTACGAATCGCCCGACCTACTGCCGCTGCTCAAATCCCGGGGCATCAATCCGGCCGCCGTAGCCACGATGCAGGCTTACGCTTCGGGGCATACCTACAGCGCGGCCATCGACGAAATCGAAATTCTAGTGGAGGAGTAAGAGACTTTGAATTCCCAACCCACATCAGACGCCGCAACCTACCCCATCGGCAAATTGCCGCAGCATGTCCTCATCGAGATGCTGACTCACAAACTTAGCGTGACCGATCCGCGCGTGATCTTAGGCCCGGGCCTGGGGCGCGATGCAGCGGTGATCGATTTTGGGGAGCGCTGCCTGGTCACCAAGACCGATCCCATCACCTTCGCGAGCGACGAGATCGGCTGGTACGCCGTTCACGTCAACGCCAACGACGTCGCCTGCCTGGGCGCGCGGCCGCGCTGGTTCATCGCCACACTGATGCTGCCGGAGCGCCAGACGACCAAAGCGCTGGTGGCCGAGATCTTCGAGCAGATGCACGCCGCTTGTCGCGATATCGGCGCGACGGTGGTCGGCGGGCACACGGAGATCACCCACGGCCTGAGCCGCCCCATCGTGGTGGGCGCGATGTTCGCGGAGGTCTCGCCCGCGCGCCTCGTCCGCTCCGATGGCGCGCGCCCTGGCGATGTCCTGCTCCTCACCAAGGGGATCGCGGTCGAGGGCACGGCGCTGCTGGCCCGCGAGGCGCCGGATCGCCTGCAAGCCGCCGTCGCGGAGGAGGTGCTGGCGGAGGCCGCGCGCTTCCTCCACGAGCCGGGCATCAGCGTGGTGCGCGATGCGCTGGTCGCGGCGGATACCGGCGCCGTCCACGCGATGCACGATCTCACCGAGGGCGGCGTCGCCACGGGCATCCACGAGATGACGGGGGCCGCCGGCGTCGGCGCGGAGATCGCAGCGGCGGCGCTGCCCATCTACCCGGAGACCGAGGCCATCTGCGACGCGCTGGGCCTCGATCCCCTGGGCCTGATTGCCTCCGGCTCATTGCTGGCCGCCGTCGCGCCGGAGCACGCTGAGCGCGTCATCGCCGCACTTCAGGATGCGGGCATCGCGGCGACCAACATCGGCGTGATCACGGAAGCGCCCGACGTGGTGCTGCGCTCCTCCGATGGCGCGCGCCCGCTCCCCACCTTCGAGCGCGACGAGATCGCGCGGGTCTTCGAGACGCCGTGACCCGGCCCCACCCCGATCCTGCGAAAATGAAAATTCCACCCGACCGCGCGGATGGCAGTAATTCGTGGGTTCACGCGGGGCTGATCTTCAGCGGCGTCCTCGGGCAAATCGACCCGTTGGCGCTGCTCCCGGTGTGGCTCGCCAGCGTCGCGATTTCGGCGTGGCCGTGGGCGGCGCATATTCGCATCCCCGCCGCCGCGATGGCCGCGCTCTTCCTGGCCTTCGATGGGGCGATGTTGGCCCTCCTCCCGCGCGCCAGGCGCTCGTGGGGGCCGGTCACGCCGCCGCTCCTGGGATTGATGTGCGTGCGCATCCTCATCTTTTGGCTGATGGCGCTGATTTTCCTCGATACCAGCCACACCCTCGGCCTGAGCCTCGCATTCCTGTTGCACCTGGCCCTCGGCGCGACCGCCGCCTACGCCACGTGGATCGAGCCGTTTCGCTTGGGCGTCAGCCGCGAGCGTTTCACACATCCGCGCGGGCCGGATCGCCCCTTGCGCCTCCTCCACATCTCCGATCTTCACGTGGAGGGCTGGTCGCCGCGCGAGGATGCGGTGCTCGCCCAGGTCGAGGCGCTGGCCCCCGATCTCATCGTCGTCACGGGCGACTACCTCAACCTCTCTTCGATCAGCGATCCCGCCGCGCAGCGCGATGTGCGCGCGCTGCTCTCGCGGCTCGATGCGCCGCTGGGCGTCTACGCCATCAGCGGCAGCCCCGTCGTCGATCAACCCGCCATCATCGGTCAACTCCTGAGCGATCTGCCGCTGCGCTGGCTGCAAGATGAGGGCGTGGCGCTCCCCCTATCCAATGATGGAGGGCGGACGCTCTGGCTGATAGGCGTCCGCAACACCTACATCGAAGATCGGGACGCCGCCGCGATCCGCCGGCTGATGGCCCAGGCGCCGCCGGACGCGCTCACCGTGCTGCTCTACCACACCCCCGATCTGATGCCGGTCGCGCGCGAGCTGGGCGTGGATCTCTATCTCTGCGGGCACACGCACGGCGGGCAACTGCGGCTGCCGCTCTACGGCGCGATCGCCACCAGCTCCAAGTGGGGCAAGCGCTACGAGATGGGGCGCTATCGCGAGGGCGAGACCACGCTCTACGTGAGTCGCGGCCTCGGCGTCGAGGGCTTGGGCGCGCCCCGCGCGCGCTTCCTCTCCCCGCCGGAGATCATCCTCTGGGAAATTCACCGTATGATATAGAATTGCCGGCATTGGTTATCCCCCCTGAAGAGAACTCGCCGTGCTACCGGGGATATTCCGTAGAACGTATTGCGTAATCAAGTTGTGTATACTTTACTCGCTCGCCAATCGAATCTTGTAACTAGTTCATTACGGAATACGGAATACGTTTCCCACTCGTGTGGCGCTTTTGTTATAATTCAGTATAATTAAGAAGTATCGGCTGGGCCGCTAAGTTTTCAATTGCGATAACTTTTAACTTGTAACTCGCAACGTTCAACTGATTTTTGAGGAGTCATAATATGGCTGAAATCTTCGCAGATTTTTCCACCGCTGCACTGACGCGCGTCATCGATCACAATCTCATCGCGCGCTCACTGAACTTTAGTCGCCTGCTGGGCGGGGATGTCCATCCGCACAACCCGGCGTGGTTCGTCACCGGGGAAGCCCTGCCCAAATTCAACGGCATCGTCCACGCGACGCTCTCGCCCGACGAGATCGACCGCCAGATCGTGGCCGCGCTCCGCCCTTTCAAGGAGCTTAACCAGCCCGTCACCTGGTGGGTTGGCCCGACGTCGGCGCCCTCAATTTTACGAGATCAGTTGCAGCAGCAACACGGCTTTCATCACAACCGCGATATGATCGGCATGGCGGTGAATCTGGAGAAGCTCTCGCTGCCGAATCCGGCGCCGCCGCTGACCTTTTCGCCGGTGCGCGACAGAGAAAAGCTTGAGGAATGGTATGAGGTATTGCTGGAAGGATTCCCCCTTAAGTACGATCAGCAATATTTAGACGCCTTAGCAGCAACCAGCCTGGGCGTGCCGGAAGAGCAGGCAATGCATCACTACGTCGGGGAGATCGCGGGGCGGGCCGTGGGCATCAGTTCCCTCTCCTTCGGCGGGGGCGTGGCGGGATTGTACAATCTCACCACGCTGCCCAAGGCGCGCGGACACGGTATCGGCGCGTGGATGACGGTGCGGACGTACTTCGAGGCGCGGGCGCGCGGTTATCGCGTGGGTACGTTGCAGACCACCTACCCCAACGCCCTGCGAATGTATCACCGGTTGGGCTTCGAGGTCTACTGCAAAATCAGCATCTATCGGCGGCCAGCCTAGGCCGCTCCCAGGGGATTACCACATCCCCGCCTCGCGCCGAGCAATCAGAGAACCAGAAACGGCGGGAAGCGCCTTGAGGTAAATATCAAGGCGCTTCCCGCCGTTTTTCGTTGCGCCGCTCAAGACTGTTAAGGCGCCTATACCTCTGACATCTGCGGCGTTAGCTTCCCCAGGTGGAGATCCTCGAGAAAGACCACCGGTTTCCCCAGCTCCCGATGCACGAAGCCGCCGTGGTAATCGGAGCCGCCGGTGATGAGCAGGTCGTGCGCGCGGCACCAGGCGATGCAGCGCTGAGTCGTCGCGGCATCATGATATTGCGAATGGCACTCCACGCCCTCGATGCCGTAGTCCAAGAACGGCGTCAGTGTCTCGGCGTGGACGCCGCCCACCGGCTCCAGGCTCGCGCCGGGATGGGCTAAGATCGCCACGCCGCCGGCCGCCTGGATCAGGCGCACTGCCGCGCGGGGATGGATGAAGTCGGGCCACTGGTGGTTGAGTTGGGCGCGGATATTCTCGAAGAAATCGCGCACGTCGGCGCAGAAGCCCCGGTCGATCAGAAAGCGCAGCGATTTGAAGCCGCCGCGCCGCCGGTCATAGTCGTAGGCCAGGTAGTCATCGTAATCGATGTCGTAGCCGAGCGCGATCAACTGCCGGATGTCATCGTCGTCCGTGGACTCCAACGTGTCGCGATTCTCCTTCAGCGTCGCCAGCAGCGGCGCGGCGGTCGGGTCGATGCCGTAGCCCAAGATGTGAAAGAGGTGACCTTCCGCCGTGGTGGAGATCTCGACGCCGCGCAGGAAGGCCAATCTGGCCTCCTGGGCCAACGCCTCCGTGGCCAGGACGTTGCCGACCGTGTCGTGATCGGTCACCGCGAACATGCCGATCCCCTCGGCCTGAACGCCGGCCACGACCTCCTCCGGCGTCCAGCGCCCATCCGAGGCGGTGGTGTGGATGTGTAAATCTACGCGCATGGTTGCTCCTCTGAATCAGTTGAAAGTTACAAGTTAAAGGTTGAAAGTTAGTTAGAGTCAAAAGTCGAAAGTCAAACGTCAAACGTCAAAAGTCTAAGGCGTGGCGTCTTTGTGCCCTTGTGTTGACTTTTTCGCTTTGGGAAGTATGGAGATTGTAACGCGGTTGGGTAAATCAGCAAGGACAAGTCTGTTCTGGCCGGCGTCTCGCCGAGCCAGGAGAGGTTTGTCCCTGGTTGACGGCATCGGGATAGGGTGTAGATTTCTACTGAGTGAAGGAGAATTCGCGTTTAGAAGACCACCCAAGATCAAAGGAGGGCTATGCAAGACGAACACAACGTTATTCACGGTTTCATCATCGCGATGTGTCACATCTACGCGCTCGGCATGATCGCGGGCGTGGTGGGGCGCTGGCTGATCGGCGATCAAAGCGCGGTGCTCTTTATGTTCAGTACCTTCAGTTTCTACCTCTTCCTCCCCACCCTATTGCTGCCGTTCGCGGCGCTCTTCTTGCGCCGCCGCGAGCTGTGGGCGAGCTTTGCCGTGCTGATGCTGTTATGGGCCGCGCTCTATGGCCGCCTCTGGCAGCCCAAACCCCCAGGCCAGACGCGATCCGCCGCTGGGGATGCAACAACCCTGCGTGTGATGACGTATAACATGTTTGGAGCCAATCCCTATCCGGATGAGGTCGTGGCGTCTATCCGGGCGGCCGATCCCGACCTCGTCGCGATCCAGGAGCTGAATCCGCAGACCGCCGAGGTCGTCCGGCGCGATCTGCGCGCGGTCTACCCTTACCAGCTTTTGGATCCGCAGCACGGTGTGAGCGGGATGGGCTTTCTCAGCCGCTATCCCTTCCGGCCGATCACGGCGACGCTCGCAGCCCAGGAATGGGTGGGCGCGCCGCAGTTGCTCACCCTGGATGTGGACGGCGCGCCCGTGACGGTGCTCCATCTCCATCCGCGCCCCACGTTCTTCGGCCCGCCGGCGGCGATGCGCCGGACGATCCAGATGCGCGAGCAGCAACTGCGCGCCGCGATGGACTTCGCGGCCACGCGCTCCGGGCCGATGTTGGCGCTCGGCGATATGAACGCGACGGATCAAAACGAGGCGCATCAGATCCTCGCGGAGCATTTTGAGGATGCGTGGTTGGAGGCCGGCTGGGGCTGGGGCGGGACCTGGCCGGGGATCGGACTCCCGGTGATCCCCTCCTGGCTCCTGCGGATCGACTACATCTTCCATTCGCCGCACTTCCGCGCCATCGAGGCCCACGTCGGCCCCTGGGACGGCGCATCGGATCATCGCCCCGTGCGGGCAACGCTGGTCTTGGAATAGGCCCCATTCTGGGGTATCGCCCCATTCTGGGGTATCGCCCGACACTTTCGACCTTCTGACTTTCTGACCTTCTGACTAATTTTGAGAGGACCCAATGAACCCTACACCAACAGCAGACACGGACGCGCCGCTCATCCGAGTGGAGAACGTCCATAAATCATTTCTGATGGGCAAGGAGGCCGTGCAAGCGCTGCGCGGCGTTTCCCTGGAGGTGATGCGCGGCGAGGTGATCTGCTTGATGGGGCCGAGCGGTTCCGGCAAGACGACGCTGCTCAACATCATCGGCGGGCTAGAAGAACCGAGTCGCGGCCACGTCATCGTTGAGGAGCAAAACGTCGTGGCGCTCTCCGAGGACAAGCTCTCCGAGATGCGCCTCACGACGATGGGCTTCGTCTTCCAGAACTACAACCTGCTGGCGAACTTCACCGCGCAGGAGAACGTCGAGGTGCCGATGGCGCTGAACGGCCTGGGCCGGCGCGAGCGTCACCGGCGGTCGAGCGCCCTCTTGACCAGCGTGGGGCTGGCCGACCGCGCCAGGCACTATCCCAGCGAGCTTTCGGGCGGGCAGCAGCAGCGCGTCGCCATCGCGCGCGCCTTAGCCAACGATCCGCCCATCCTCATCGGCGACGAGATCACGGGCGAACTGGACTCACAAACCGGCTTCGAGGTGATGGAGATCGTCGCGCGCCTGAACCGCGAGCAGGGCACGACCATCGTCTACGTGACGCACGATCCCCGCATGGCGAAGTTTGCCCACCGGATGATCCAGTTGCGCGATGGGTACATTATTAAAGAGGGCGAATCGAATGGATAAAACATATTGCGTATTTCGTATTCCGTATTGCGTATTCCGTATTGCGTCCATGTGCCGACCCGCTTTCTCGCCCATTCGCTGATTCGCTTATCCAGTAGATCATGATTTCTCGATATGTGTTGAAGAGTTTCTCGCGCCACAAGGCCCGCACCGTGATTTTGGTGCTGGCGCTGTTGGTGGTGACGGCGATGTTGGTCACGCTCAACAACGGCGTCGATTCGCTCCAGAGGCAGATTGTCGAGTTGGTGGAGCGCGAGGCGGGCGAGCACGACATCACGCTGCGGCGCGCCGACATCAGCCCCAACCAGTTCATTGACGTGGCCCGCGTCACCGATCTGCTGACCGCCGCCGAGCCGAGGATCAACGCGGTCTACCCGCGCTTCGCGGCGGCCGTCGAGCTGCACGGGCGCACCAAGACGGGCAACGCCTCGCTGGTGGCCCGCACGCCGGAGGATGAAGTCGAACTCGGCCAGGTGACGATACTGGAGGGCAAGTACGATCTCACGGGCGATCAGATCGTGCTCCTGCGCGTGACGGCGGATACCTTTGGCCTCGAGGTCGGCGACGAGGTCGAATTGAGCTACATCCTGCCGGTCTCGCGCATCCCCGGCTACGAACTGCCGGCGGACAACAGCGTCCACCGCGTGACGCGCCGCTTCACCGTGAGCGGCATCGCGCTGGCGACGGGGTTGGGCGGCGGCGGACAGAACGGCATCTTGGCCAGCGTGGCGACGGTGCAGGAATGGCTCGATCTGCCGGGCCGCGCCGAGCGGTTGGTCATCGTCTTGGATGAGGGCATCTACGGCTCGGTGAACACCCAAACCGCGATCTTTCGCGTCCGCCGCAGCGCCGAGCGCCTCTACGATGTCCTGGCCGATGCCAACAACGTCCAACACTACGCCTTCGATCTGAGCAAGGCGCAGGCGCTCGATTTCAGCGACGTGGCCTTCGCCGTGATGCGCTCCGTCAGCGGCGTCTACGGCTTCTTAGTGATGGGCGTGGTCGGCCTCCTCCTCTATTCCATCGTCAACACCAATGTGGAGGAGCGGCGGCGCGACCTGGCCTTCCTGCGCATCTTGGGCGCCAAACAGCGCCACCTCTTCGGCCTCGTCTTCATCGAGGTCGGCATCATCGGCGCCCTGGGCGTGGGCCTTGGCGTCCTCGCCGGCCAACTCCTGAGCGTCACCGTCGTCGCGCCCCTGGCGAATTATCTGATCTCCCAGACCGCCAGCGGCGAGCTTTCCGAGCTGGGTCTCAACTTCCAGATGACCATCACGCTGGGCGCGATGCTGCGCGCGGGGATCACGGCCACGGTCGTGCTGGCGCTCTCGGCCATCGCGCCCGCGCGCAAGGCCGCGAACACCAAAGTCCGCTACGCGATCAATCCCGGCGCCGCCGACAACCTCCAGATCGACGACCTGGCCCGTCTGCGCTCGCGCAAATTCGATGTGCGCATCATCATCGCGGGCGTTGTGCTGACCATTATGTGGAGCCTGATCTTCGTCGGCACCAACTACCTCTTCGTCCAGGGCAACGAGTCGATCATCAGCATCTTTATGTTCGGCGGCCTAGCGCTGCTCGTCATCGGCGTGAGCCTGCTCTTCTACGCGCTGACCATCCCCTTCGAGCGCCTGCTGATCCTGATCAGCAACTTAGTGGCGCCGACGCTCTCGTTTTTCGCCGCGCCGAACTTAGTCCGCGCCAAGCAGCGCAACACCATCATCTCGCTGATGGTCGTCTTCAGCGCGACGCTGCCCACCTTTTTGGGGACGATGGCCGCGTTGGAGCAGAAGAACTACGATGTCACGGCGCGCTTCCAGAACGGCGCGCCCATCATCGCCGAGATTTCGCGCTGGAGTTGGTCGTTTCAGGGCGATAGCGCGGATAATTGGACGCCCAGCTTCTTAGATGAGTTCCGCGCCGTGCCGGGGATCGAGCAGGCGGTCGGGCTGACGGCCGTCTATCGCGCCGACGCTGCGAACAAAGTGGAGCTGCGCGAGACGGGCGTGCAGGTGCGGGGGGTGACCGGCTCGTTGGAGGGCATCGTCTACGCGGATCTGACGGCGTATGCGGCGGGCGGCCCCGCCAGCTTCGACGCGATCTTGGCCGAGCCGGACACCGTGATCTTGGGCGCGGGCTACGCTGAATATATGGATCTCGCCGTGGGCGATCTCATCCGCGTGCCCGGCGCGGGCCAGGATCACGCCGCGATGATGCGCGTCGTCGGCCTGGTCGAGCGGATGCCGGGCTTCGAGGGCTTTTCGCGCAATGAGAATTACGTCCGCTGGGGCCAGACGCCCGCCTTCGTCTCGCTGGATACTTATTTGCGCTTGACCAACGATCCCAACGCCCAGACGATCTGTGCGCGGGGCGCCTGTTCCGCCGCTGAGCGCGAGCAGCACGTCATCAGCCGGATTATGGCGACCACGGGCGACGCGGCGGAGGAAGAGGAGATCGTCGCCGATCTGCGCGAGCTGTTCGCCGACCGGCCGGAGGTGTGGGTCCAGTCGACCGCCGAGGCGATCCGCACGACCGAGCAATCGATGCGCACGACGCGCGTGCTGATGCTGATTATGACCGTCCTCTCGTTTATCACGAGCATCTTCGGCGTCTTCGCCGTCGTCTACGTCGCCGTCTACGTGCGGCGGCTGGAGATCGGGATGCTCAAAGCCATCGGGATGCGGCGGCGCGCGCTGGTGGGCGCGTTCGCGCTGGAGGCGGTGATGATGACCGTCAGCGCGTCGCTGGCGGGCGTCGTGGCCGGCACGCTGCTGGGCTACGTCTTCTATACTACCAACAACGTGATGCGCAACGTGCCCACGCAGTTGACCTTCGACTGGATGACGACCCTGGCCATCCTGGTGATGGTCGTCACCGCCAGCGTCATCAGCGCGATGTTGGCCGCGCGCAATTCCGTCCGGCGCAAGGTCTCGCACATCCTGCGCGAGGCGTGGTAGATGTAAGGGGGTGTAACGCTTGATCGTCGGAAAAGCCAGCTTATGCCGCCTGCGCCTGCGGATG
>CAZCAI010000064.1:0-25535 GCA_964496595.1 uncultured Anaerolineales bacterium | reverse complement strand
CGCGGCTTGTGCAGCCCAATTTTCCCAGGAGATGACTGACATGCTGCGCTACTGTGTTGACGCTGATGTCCAGCGCAGCGGCGATCTCTTGATTGCTCGCGCCCTGGGCCAGGTGGCGCAGCACCTCCCGCTCGCGCTCCGTCAGCGCGGCGAGTTCCGGCGGCAAGGTAGGCTCTCCCCGCAGCCAGGCGGCGACCTCGGCCTGCACGCGCGGACTGTACCACGGCTTCCCCTGCGCTACCGCTCGCACTGCATCGGTGAGGGAGAAAAGCGAGGTGGCCTTCGTAGAAGAACGCCAGTTTTTGGAGTATCGCCTTTTGCGGGGCGGGCGACTGGGGTTAGCGCCCCGGAGCATCCAGCGCATCAAACAGCGGATTCGGGCCATCACGCGCTGAAATCGCGGGGTATCGTTTGAGCGGGTGATCGGGGAACTGAACAGTTTTCTGACGGGGTGGGTGACGTACTTTCGCTATGCGGAGTGCCGCACCCGGCTCCGCCGCCTGGATGGGGGGATACGGCGCAAACTGCGCCGCTTTCGGCTCAAACAATGCAAACGCCCCCAAGCCATCTTCAACTTTCTACGTCAATTGGGCGTTTCCGAGTGGAGCGCACGCGAGTTGGCGGGAACAGTACGGAGCTGGTGGCGAAAGTCGCGGTGTCCCCAAGCTCATCAAGCGATGAGCAAAGCGTGGTTTGAGTCCTTGGGACTCATCAGTCTTTTCCAGAGGTACGCGAGGTTACAATCGTAGAAGAAACCGCCAGGTACGGACCCCTATGCCTGGTGGTGTGGGAGGACGAGGGCCGTGAGGCCCCCTCCTACCCGATTCAAACCGGGTCTTCGTCCATTTGATTCATAAGCCACAGATAGCCATCCTCGATGCCCGGCGCAACCCTGGTAGCCTGCGGTGCAGGTTGTTCGTCTGCCAGTACCCGGTATTTTGTCCGCGCGTTGCCGGTCCTCGTCTTTGAGACCAGAAAACTATCCGGGAGGGGGTTCTCTGCATCGTCAACATATTCCCACACCTTGCCGTCCGATCGTTGAATGAGTTCACCGACGTTCCCATCGAATACGACGCTTCCCTGCCGCAGAATAGCTACCTGATAGCACGTTTGCGCAATATCCTCAACGATGTGCGAAGAGAGTATCACGGTTCGCTCGGCCGCAAGGTCAACCAACAGGTTGCGAAAGCGCGCGCGCTCTTCGGGATCGAGGCCGGCGGTTGGCTCGTCTACAATCAGCAATGAAGGATCGCCGATCAACGCTTGAGCGATCCCCAGCCGGCGCTTCATACCGCCGGAATACATCTTGATCTGTTTGTTGGCCACTGCGCGCAATCCGGTGAGTTCCAGTAGCGTTTCTATCTGACGAGAGCGCTCATCTTGTGCTAGGCCCTTGATCCCGGCAATAAAATCCAGGAAGTTACGCGCGGATAGGGTGTGGTACAGTGCCAGTTCCTGGGGTAGATACCCCAACGACCTGCGAATATGCCACTTCTCGTGACTATCGTCCGTCCGGTACGCTCCGACTTTGACGAGCCCCTGACTGGGTTGGACCAACGTCGCAATCATACGCATCAGCGTGGTCTTGCCCGCTCCATTGGGTCCCAACAGGCCAAACATCCCCGATTTGATTTTGAGGGAGACCTCTTGCAAGGCGACGGTATCCTTCCCGAAGATTTTTGTCACGTTCTCTATCGTAATGTTCATTCGCTCCCTCCCGTCGGTATAGTGCACGCGGGGTCCGGTTCGGGTTCCTCCATCACGTACCCGTGCGTAGCCGTACTTTGCAAAAATTCGCGCGTTGTTAACGGAGAAGTGCCTGGGGCATAGGTCGTCGTCAGGGTTTGAAGCAGTTGCGCCACGCCCTCGGGGCCAATTTCGTCAAAGAGCTGCTGAATTACCAACGCCCACCTTGCGTTTTGATACTTCTCCGGTGCCATCATCGTGGTACCGGTACATTCCGCGTTGAGTACCCACTGTTCGTGCGTTCTTTGCACGAACGCCTCGTCCCCTGTAACGTCTTCGGTCAATCGTAGAGCTAAAACGGTACTGAGAGCGGATAAGAGGGGGTCCCGGCTCTCCTTTTCCACTAACCGTCCCTGCGGCGCTTGCGGATTCTCACTTCCCAGGCTGACCGTTTTGCATTCCTGATAGCCGGTTTCATCCGGCGGATCACAGATTGTGTGAGCGCTGCGGAAGTATCCGGCAGTGCTCACTTCTCGAGGCCAGCCAATCCGATCTATGAGCCAGGCGCGGCTCACGTCCAGAGCCAGACTATAGAATGAGGCGGTATCATCAGCAAAATCCTGCGCCCTGCTTGCTTGCAGACCGATGAGCGAACCACTCACCACCATCTCTTGGACGTAGGGGAGCATGACGACCCGGTAGCGCTCCCTCGGCTCAGATTCCACCTTCTGCGCAAGCCTCTCAAGGATTTCCCCGGCAGCCTGCGCCTCCGCCAGGCGCGTCCTGCCACTATAAGGCCCCCAGAAGATGGTAGTGCCGGAGCGCTCTGTGACCTGGTAGGGGGCCGATACCAACAGCAGCTGGGGTATCGTGCCGCTCCAGTGGTACGTGATATGTTCCGCCGTCTCATCGGCGATGCCACCGGAGCTGATCAGAGGTACATCACGAGAAACTTCAACGGTCAGCGTGTCGTGTGATGAGATGTGCGGAGGTGTGGAGAGGGGCCAGACAAGCCAATTGCCATCCCGATGCAGATATATGACGTTATCGTCCAGGTAGGTTCGCACCGGGTTTTGATAGGAGGACGGATTATTCCCCCGGACGGCGTTGACCAGGGCGTACTCTTCCCGGAGCAGAATCGGCGAACCGCTGTAGACGATTTCCACATCCAGCAGACCGTCAGGCGGGACGGGGGTCGGGGGGGAAACTTCAACGCACTCCCCCATACGTTTACAGGAGACCGGGTGGTCATCGATGGTGGCTTCAACGCACTCCTGCCCCGGGTTGAGCGATAACGTTAAAACTTCCTGAGGTTCATCACTGACATTGCGTACGACGAGTTCTGACTTCAGGCTTATTTCAGCACCCGCGATCGACCCGCTGTGGGACGACGTTACCACCGTCCAAATGTCAATCTGATCGGATGAGGGCGGTGGAGGCACTGTACGCTGCTTTACCGCTGCGGTATACCCCCAAAGGGTAAGCGAGAGGCCCACGAGACCGATCAGCATCCCTCCCAGTAGATAGGGCCGATTTCGTGGCTGAGCGTCACCGTACGCTGGAATGTGCGCAGTGCCCCAGATGGAGGACACAATCAGTCCCCCTCCCAGGCATACGTAGAAGGCCAGGAGACGAGAAACGAGAAGGTGTTCCGCTCCTAGGCCGGCCACAGGGTCCAGGTGCAACGTCAGCAAGGTGTGATTCAAGGGCGTGAGCAGAGAAGCGATCGGCATCAAGATGCCCAGCCAGAGAAAAAGGTCCAAGGCAGTACTCAAGGCGATCGTAAGGGCAACGTTTCTGAGCCAGCAAGCAAACGCAAACACTATGCTGATCTCAAGAAATGTGACGGGGATGAGGAATGTCAGCCCAAATTTCCAGAGGGCAAGCACGTGTATCCCAAATCCCGGATCCTTCAGCAGGAACCAGATGGAGGCAACTGTGATCGGGAGTAGGGAGGAGATAAAAAGGATACTTCCTAACCCGAGGATCTGTCCAAGCAGCAATAGGGGGTAATCTAAACGTGTAGCCCATACCCATTCTCGGGAAAGTCGATCGTGCCTTGTCAATGCCGGCGCGATGACGATGGCCAGCAATGGGAACTGGAAGAAAAGCGCGTTATTGGCAACGTCCACCATCGCATCCGGCCAACCGTTTTGCGGCGCGATCAACAGGATGATAAGCGAGAGAGCGGTTATGGAGAGCACGTAAAGCCAATAACCCAGATTGCGCAGCGTCAGCCGAATCTCCGTTACAGCAACGGTAAATAGTAATTGATACGTCATCCGATGTCCCCAATCCCTCCTTGAGGGAGTAATCTCTCTTCCTGCCGTGTAAGAAGGATAGCGCCCCCCAGCAGGAGCAAAGAAAGCGTGGTCAGCACCAGGCGGTTGGTCCACCAGAAGGAGCTGTCCGGCATATCCAACGTCAGGAATGGATAGAGGATTTGCCCCAGTTCGCTCGCCAGGATGCTCTGCTTGAAGAGCAAGAGCGAGGCCCAGGAGGCCGTCATCACGACGCCACCGGCAACACGATTGTGAAACCCGAGGGCGAACAATACGCCGATGCTTATGAACAGCAGGGAGGCGACGGCGCCTCCCCAGAACATCTGTGCGCCGACGGCTTGCAGCGCAGTGCTTCTCTTCGTGACGTAACACGTACACAGAAGCATGCCTCCCCACGCTGCTAAGGTGGTGGAAAAGATAAGGAGTACTCGTTCAATCATCGTCTTCCAGATAGGGCGTCCTGACGATAACAGTAACTCGCGGCACGGATCGCTCAACAGGATCCCAGAGGCGATCCAGCCCGCTATCTGGGGCAGAAGCACTTCTCCATACGTTAGAAGCAAGTTCTGTACGCTTAAAGGATCCATGGGCAGCATCATCATCTTAGACAATACGCTCAATAGCACGAGAAGCGCAAGTTGAGAGCGATAGAGGTGATAGTTTTGCCTCAACAGCCCAAATTGTCGAGATAGGGCACTATGTATTTGTCTCTGTACGGTACCTGTACGGCGAGAAGTCATAGCTGCTTACTTTAGGTCTAGGGGTAACTGATCTGGCTCTATTCCAAGAAAAGTATACATACCGCCCAAATCTGATTGATGACTTCGTTGTGTTGTCCGTCCCACCCATACCTGTAGGATGCGCCAGTCAGATGAACACAATACTTTTGTTGGAGTCGCGGAGATTTTGAGTTGGGTGAACAACTCTTGTCGTTGATCTAAAAGAACAGGGAATTGAAGATTATTTTCGCGAACGTACTCGGAAACATCTTCGCGGTTTGCTCCTGTTGTGATTCCGAGTATCGTTACGTCACGAGTTTTACTCTGCTCGTACACTTCCAGCCACAAAGGAATATCTTTCGTACAATGGGAGCAATTTACGTCGAAAAATATAAGCACTGCCTGATGGGTGGGCAAGTCGCTTAGATTGAAATCGGATCCTTCTAGAGTCTTTAGAGTGACGGGTGCAAGTGCGTGGCCAACCATAATTTCCCGAAAAGGAGGATTGCTCGAGAAGTCCCTTCGTAAAATCTTTCGATTTTGCCTTACCATAACTGCCAGCAATGATATGAGTAGTAGTATTGTTAGTTGGAGGATCCGGGGACTTTCTACTATTCGATCCAGGTAGTCTGTCACAAGATGTAATTTGTGCGTTTTCTTCATAATTAAAGAACCCTCATCCAATCAGTGAAATGACCTATGAAACCCGGGTATTTCTAACACTTAAAACGGATTACCTATGATGCTCAAACTTTACCATGAACACCCACTGCAGTCGCCGAGCGAAGTGTGATTCCCGCCTCCTCCATTAGGGCAACTCCATGCCCAGTATTCTCGATTCTGTTGCTTTAACCAGAGAAAACCACAGCGCCTGCAATTCTGCGTATGTTCGGTTTGCCAACAGCCCGCAGGAATATCGAAGGCGTACGCTGTTTCAATCGCAGTTAATACTGTTACTGCAACTATAGTGATAGTGCACAGCAATAGCAACGCTTTCAGCGGTTTCATATGCATATCTCCTTTGCTCTTAATGATTTGTAAGAATGGGTAACTATCCATAGATTCGAAAGTACCCGGGTTTCTATAGTAAGATCAAAGTCGCAGTTATAATTCATTTTTCACTTGTTTGTGCTGTAACCAGAAGAAGTCATCGGACTCTGCAATCTCTGAGTTTGCACATTAGAATAGACATACAAGCGAATTTTATCATATCGTCGAAGGCTCTGTCAATCCTGGAAATCCACCAGATCTGGCCTCTTCTTCAACCAGTCCCTGCTTTCATAGCCAGACGGCGACCTCGGGCGCGTCATGATATCCAATTTACGCAGGACGTTGCCGACGTGGTTCTCCGTGGTGTGTTCGGTGATGCTCAACGCGCCGGTTGGTCTTGCTATCGGCGGATCTGCAGTGCGATCTCCTGATCGTGCTCTGTGAAGCTTTCCCGGCGCGTGCCGACCTCTCGACGCCAAGCCACGACGCGGGCCAATGGTCCACCGGTGATGAGAATTTCGCCTTGTACGGCGCGGCGGATAGCGAAAGATGGTGCCGGGATCTCGGCGCGCTACCCAGTAGAGCGGGCTTTCGTCAAGAGTCAGTTGTCCAGCCAGTTGATTTTCCAAGCGCAAGGTGTGGGTCTCGATTAGCGTTGTCGCAATAGGCGTAGGAGAAAGCCTCGGTACTGGCGTGGGCGAGGGGCGTCGCGGTAGCGGTTGCCGTTGCTGAAAATGTAGGCGATGCGGTAGGTATTGGTGTAGCGGTACTCGTGGGAGAAGGAGATAAAGGTGTCTGAGGCGTGCTTTTCGAGATCGACGCCGGGTCCCTCGTGCAGGCGCCCAGGCAGAGCAGAAGTAAGAGGATAATCATATCGGTGCTATAAATTGATGCCTTCATACAATGAGAGCCTTTCACTAAAGCAGGGGGATCGCGTCCCCTGCTTTGAGCCGAGTTTCGGGTACACAGCGATCTAACTACGCTTTATCAAGCTTGAGCATTGTTCAAGTGCACATACGTCCAGAAAGCTTCCTTGGCTATGAATAGTTTGACACGCACCGGACCACCCGGCGCTATGTATCATCCTATCAGATCAGGAGGCGCCTGTAAATAGCAATTTCTTGTTATTTTTCGACCTGGATATAACAAGTTCTTGTTATATCCACCGTAGCCAATCCTCTTTCACCGCGCGGACGGCGGCCTCGACGCGGCTTGTGCAGCCCAATTTTCCCAGGAGATGACTGACATGCTGCGCTACTGTGTTGACGCTGATGCACAAAGCTTCGGCGATCTCCCGGTTGCTCGCGCCCTGGGCCAGGTGGCGCAGCACCTCCCGCTCGCGCTCCGTCAGCGCGGCGAGTTCCGGCGGCAAGGTAGGCTCTCCCCGCAGCCAGGCGGCGACCTCGGCCTGCACGCGCGGACTGTACCACGGCTTCCCCTGCGCTACCGCCCGCACTGCATCGGTGAGGGTGAAAAGCGAGGTGGCCTTGAGCACGTAGCCCGCCACGCCTGCCGCCAAGGCGGCGTGGATGTGCTCGGCGTCGTCGTAGGCGCTGTAAGCCAGCACCGCCGGTGGGGGATCGAGACTGTGCAACTGCCGCGCCACGAAGGCGCCGGGGTGATCGGGCAGTTCCAGGTCGAGCAGCACCACGTCGGGGCGCTGGCATTCCGCCATCTGCAAGCCGGTGGCGCCGTCGGCTGCCACACCGACCGGCTCAAGGTCATCGCAACGCTCAAATAAGTCGCGTAGCCCCTCGGCGGTCGCTGGATGATCCTCAACGATCAGCACGCGAATCTTCATTATCTCCATGCAGCTAGGGATTATAGCAAGAAGAAGGTATAGATCAAGTCACCGCAAAAATAAAAGCCCCAACGGACTTAGTCCATTGGGGCTTTGAGAAGAAATGATCGACCCGGTGTCAATTGAGCAACTCGAAACCGCGCGTTGAATTCCTCAACAGAGAAGAAAATGAGTTATCCGGCGAAATCTAAAAACCCACTCATTCGCAGACCTCAAGCGCTTGCTGCCAGACATCCTCCGGGATGTCCGCCGGGATCGCCGGCTCTCCAGAGAAACGGAAGGTGTCCAGCATCTGATGCACGGCCGGCAACCCATCCTCATGGCAGGTGATGACGTAATACAGCTTGTAGATATACGTGCCGTCGCTAACCAGTGCATTGAAGGAGCTATGCGGGGGATCTGTGACCCAGAAGATGGCGGGATGTCCGCCCACGGCGCCATTCGGCTCCCGCACCGGGAATAGGTTGGGAGCGTGCTTTTTCAGCCATGTCGTAAGATCTGCATCGGAAGGCAGCCAGACATCCACCTCGAGAGCGCCAATGGGCGGCTCGGTGATTGAATAGCGTTTTCTTAACTTAATGTCATCAGGAAACTGCGATTTTATTGCAATTTCGAGATCCTGGCACTCCCATTCCGCTTCTGATGAGGCGGGAGGACAGAGGCGAGCGACGGCGATGGGGGTAGGAGATGGCGAGTGCGTAGGCGTCGCCGTCAGGGGCGGCGGTGTGAGTGGATGGGGCTTTATCATCGCATGCGTTCGCATCATCTCGTATATGGGCTCAAACTCAAACCGATCCACATGCGATTTGCTTAGACCCACGACGTGACCGTTCACGATGGTCAGTACCTCGTAAGAGCGGATTCCCATAGCCTCACTGTAGAAACTCAGCGCCTGCTGTCCATCCCACAGCGTCTCTTCAATTCGTTCCACACCGAAGAAGATGACCATGTCGTCCACATCTGCCCCGAAAGGCTCCGACGTGGAGTGTTCCTCTAGCCACGTCCGCAAGGCGTCTACGGTTGTTCCATGCGTGATGGTTACCGTATCGCGATAGATCACCGCGCTGATGGAGGGGCATTGGTAGCCACAATCTTCCGGCGCATCCCACAAGGGCGGCTGATATGTTGCGCCGTAGAGTGTGTTCATTCTCTCGTCGCGCTCTTCAATGACCCAATCTGGCGGCACCGGCAGAGTCACGTTAAAGTGAGGTAATCGGTGTGTCCCCCACACATCCACGTTCTCAGGAACATCCTCAGCAAGATCATAGGTTGGCGCAGGCGAGGGAGTAACGGAGGGAGAAGGGGTAGGGGAAGGGATAGCAGGAGTGAAGGTGGGCGTAACCACCGCTGATGGGGTTGTAACGGAGTGTGTGGGGGAGGGAACCGGAGAGGAAGGAGATGTCGTTGCGCATCCCACCATCGAAAGCAAACTCAAGAAAATCCAGATTATCGCGCAAGTTCTCATAAAAGGCGCCACATTCCTATCCCTATTCCAACGAACTCGAAATCTCTAATGTTTTCAATATACTGTCCATGAGATCTATCCGCCCCTTGAGGGCCTGAGTTTCCCCCGACCACGTGTGGAAAATATACATCCATTCATTTCCCATCACGGCGACAGAACGGATCTGCCCTGTGACCATGTTGTCCCAATTGAAGACTAACGCTGGTTGCCCTTTTATCTCGGTTTTTCCCAAGATTTGCACAAAAGGATAACGTATTTGCTCAACATCACCCTGGGAAGTACGTTCCATCTCTGCAAAAAACTCCTCAGGAACTATCCATTCGTTTTTATGCACGCTAACACTCATTATATCTTTCCCCGAGTCATCTAAAAACGAGATGTGGAGATCTTCTTGGAAATTGTTGGATGAAGATTTCCATACTTGAGGAATCAATTCTATCGATGGTGGATAACGGAAACGTAGGTCATAGAATGGATTTGTATAGTTGAACCAGGCTGTAGCATCGGAAATATCGACGGTATTAGTTGAAGAGGAATGAATATTGTCGGAGTTAGTCGATAACATCCTATCTAATGTAGGACAATAATCACCAGGCCAAGAATTACCTGATCTATACCAATGATCTTCCTGTAGTTCCATCCCAGGATATTCATCAAAATAGACAGGCCGTGACTGTGTGAACCAATTACCCTGATCCTGGCGCTGAAAGTGTAAATGAGGAGCACATGAAGTCCGACCAGTTTTCCCTGCAGTGCCTATCGTTTCTCCTCTGTTTACGTAGTTCCCTTCACCAACATAAACGGAATGCAAGTGAAGATACAGCGTAGATTTGCCGTCATAATGATCAATGACGACGTAGTTGGCATTGTTCGCGCAACTACTATCACTGCAGCAATTATTAGCCGGTACATCGGATTTGATATGACTAATTTGCCCGCCCAGCGAGGCTCGAACAGCTTCACCTTCTGAATGATTGAAATCATAAGCGTATTGCATATTGCCTGTGTGACTCACAGAGCCATTCCACCCCTGTGTAACCTGCTTGTAAAAACAGTATACCCATGGTAAACGGTAAGGGCTGGAGGCAATTGCTGTGTTAAAGGTCACGCCCAGTAGCAATATCAGCGTCAAAAAGAGCAATAGTTTTCTGAAGTTACTTTTCATAGTAAACCTCCCGTGATTTTAGTGAGTAGTTTGATACGCACCGGATCACCCGGCGCTATGTATCATCCTACCAGATCAGGAGGCGTCTGTAAATAGCAACTTCTTGTTATTTTTCGGCCTGGATATAACAAGTTCTTGTTATATCCACCGCAGCCAGCCCGCTTTCACCGCGCGGACGGCGGCCTCGACGCGGCTTGTGCAGCCCAATTTTCCCAGGAGATGACTGACATGCTGCGCTACTGTGTTGACGCTGATGCCCAGCGCATCGGCGATCTCTTGATTGCTCGCGCCCTGCCACCAGCTCTCGCAGCACCTCCCGCTCGCGCTCCGTCAGCGCGGCGAGTTCCGGCGGCAAGGCACGCTCTCCGCGCAGCCAGGCGGCGACCTCGGCCTGCACGCGCGGACTGTACCACGGTTTACCCTGCGCTACCGCCCGCACTGCACCGGCGAGGGAGAAAAGCGAGGTGAGCACGTATCCTCAACTTCTTCCTGTTGCGCTGTCTTGCTATTTCATGCTGAGGTGTTTAAGAGTTCGTATATTGACCTTGGATTCATACATACTTGCTTAATATCCGGAAGGAGATAGCGGCTATGCCCACGTGCAGAAATCCTAGTTTCCAATTTTTCTTTTTCCAAATGTACCAGACGGCAGCGCCAAGATTTCCGAGGCCGCCGATAATTGATAAGGTAACCATATTTCCGACGACAGCGACAATTGACATTGACAAGGTAATAATCAAAACCCACCGTACCGCATTTTTGCTTAACATCCTTCCCCCTAGTAGTTAAATGTGAAAAAACGCAGATTTAATTTGGGTAGTGGTTAAAATTGACTGATGGCTTCACGCGGCTCAGATCACACAGAATCTCAATAAGGCATATCTTCCCACTTCACTCCCATTCCTTGGGCCTTGTGTGGGCTTTTGGCCCCACCGCGACCTTGGTGGTGTTGAGCTTCATTGGGGTCATCAGTCAAAATTCACCACCATCTTAATTTGATACTAATGAGTAGGGAAAAGAAGAAAAAAACCTTTTCTTCTTTTCCCTGAATCCAAGTTATTCACTAACAACACTGTTGCGGATCGACCCAGTAAGAGCCTGAGTAAGTATAATATGTGACGGAACCACAACCGTACATATTATCAGCCCGCTCATAGGTTGCCGATCCAAGTTCCAATACCGCTGCTGCTAAGCTGAGAAGGAATTCTCCTATTGGCCCATCCGCAGGTACAAATAGAGCTACGAGGGCTGCTATTGCCGCTACGGTAGCACCTTTGTGTAGGGAAATTAAGTTGTTGGTAGCGCAATGGTTTAGTCCAAGCTCGAACCCCCACCAGTGGTACTGAACATAGTTGGAGCCTGGGCAATAAGTGAGTGTGGCGTCTGATTGCCCTTCCTCGAAATACTTGTCGGTGCTTAGCACACCCTGACGGACCAGTTGGTTGGTCTTTTCCATGCTATGGACCAGGTTTTTGTAGACCTCGGGTCGGACTCCCAAGCTTTGAGGTTCCTGGACGGTGAGCTTGAAGGTGCCATCTTCACGCCGCACCACATAGGGATCAAGGATTCTGATGGCCTTCTGCATTTCTTCTGGACTTACTGTAGACGGTTGTTGGCTTTCAGGCGGTGGGGATGGATTCGCGCTTACGGGCTGGATGCCGACAAACAGAGGCAACAAAAGCGAGAGAAGTAGACTTGTAGATATTAACTTCATCTTCATCACATGACGTTTCATTGGTACGACCTCCTTGGTTATGAATGGATTGACGCGCACCGGACCACCCGGCGCTATGTATCATCCTATCAGGTCAGGAGGCGCCTGTAAATAGCAACTTCTTGTTATATCCACCGCAGCCAACCCGCTTTCACCGCGCGGACGGCGGCCTCGACGCGGCCAAGGAACCGCACAAAAAAAATCTCCAACGGAATAAGTCCGTTGGAGATTTGGAGAAACATCGCCGAATAGGTATTACTCTATCAATCCCACGCGCGCGTTGAATTCCTTGATCAACTCATCGAGTTCGGGGATTTGCTCCTGGAAGTTCGTCCAGTAGTCATCGTCGTACCATTGCGCCTGGATTTCCTCGTAGGTCTTGCCCTGCTGCTCGACCCAGGTGTAGTACTTGAGGTTGTGGACGCGCTTGCGATCCGGGTAGGTCAGTTCCGCCATATTGTCGGTGTGGAGGCCCATCAGGTGCTCGTGATAATCCACCGCTGCGTCGGTCTCGGTATATTCGCCGTGCTTCTCGTGCATCTCACGCAGGCGGCTCTCGTACAATTCCATCGAGTCCGTCCAGACGGTGAGGATGACATCGGTGTCGCCCAGCTCGTACCACTTCGCCATCTTGATGGCCATCAGCACGTTGGCGATACTGGAGATACCCATCAGGTCTATCCGCTCAACGAAATCCTCCGGCACGCCCTTCTCGATCAGGTAGGCGCGGCCGGCCGGCTCGTTGAAGAGGCGCACCAGGCCCATCGTGTCGTCATCATCGATGGCGATGACCATGTCAGTGTTGCGCACATTGTGAATCCAGGGCACGTGCTTGTCGCCGATGCCCTCGATGCGGTGGCCGCCGAAACCATTATTCAGCAACGTGGGGCACTGCAACGCCTCGCCCGCCGCGATCTTGCTGGTGGGGAAGAGTTCCTTCATATAATCACCGCAGCCCAGCGTGCCCGCCGAGCCGGTGGTCAGCGTCACGCCGAAGTAGCGATCCTGGGGCCGTAGCTCTTTCTCCAGCACTTCCTCCATCGCGTGCCCGGTGACATCATAGTGCCACAGGTGGTTGCCGAACTCATCAAATTGGTTGAAGATGAAGATCTCGTCGCCGCGCTCGGCCTTCAATTCCCAACACTTATCGAAGATTTCCTTGACGTTGGATTCGCAGCCGGGCGTCGCGATGACCTCGCCCGCGACCTTGGCCAGCCATTCGAAACGCTCTTGGCTCATCTCCTTCGGCAGGATGGCGATGGACTCGCACGAAAGCAGTGTGGCGTCGTAAGCGCCGCCCCGGCAGTAGTTGCCGGTGGAGGGCCAGACCGCGCTGTGATACGTGGGATCGAATTGGCCGGTCACCAATCGCGGCACCAGGCAACCAAAGGTCGCGCCGACCTTGTGCGCGCCCGTGGGGAACCACTTGCCCACCAGCGCGATGATGCGGGCGTCGACGCCCGTCAGCTCTTTCGGCACCTCGATGTAGTTGACGCCATCGAAGCCACCGCCAAACTCCCGCGGCTCGTTCTTCCACGTGATGCGAAAAAGATTGCGCGAGGTGATGTCCCACAGGCCGATATTCGCCAGCTCTTCCTTGATTTTATCAGGTATCAAGCTGGGGTGCTTCATCTGCTCAAACATGGGGATGATGATATTGCGCTCGCGCGCACGCTGTACGGTTCGCTTCAACTGTTCTTCATTGATGTGTAGATCTAACATTTTACCTTCCTTAATTTGATTTGGGTTGTGTTATGTAATAAATGTCTGTGCATTACGGCTAATTGATATGCGTCCTGCGTCCTGCGTCTTGCGTCATTGGGTGACGTTTGACTCGTGACTCACTTGCTAACTCGAATGTCCTCTCGTTATCAAAATGATCATCAACGCACCCAATAAAGCCCCAAGCGTATTGAGCGCCCAATCGCCTAAGGATGAGACGCGCGTCGGCTGTAGCATCTGCAACCCTTCGATAAGCGCGCTCAGGATCGCGCCGGAGGCCGCGCCCCAGAGCACGCGCGCTCGCGCCGCCCGCCCCGATTGCGCCAGAGCCATCGCTGCGCCCAACGGCATGAAGACCGCCACATTCCCGCCGATGTTGATCAGCCAGTGGATGGACAACCCATGCTGCGCCGCCGGTCGCGTGATGAGCGTCAGATCGCGGGAGACGATGGCCTGGGGACGTAACGTCATCCACAAGAGCCACAGCGCGATTGCGCCGGCAAGCGCCCAGCCTACTTTGCGCGAACGGGACAAATCAGGCGTCCAACAGCGCTTTGACCGCGTCCAGGCTCGGCGCGACGATGGGCGGCGCAGGCACGGTCTTCATCGCGCTCTTGATGTCCTTGAGGCCGGAGCCGGTGAGCATCACGACAATGCGCTCGTGCGAATCGACTCGCCCTTGCTCCACGGCCTTGACCAGGCCCGCGTAAGAGGCCGCGGCCGCCGGCTCGGAGAAGACGCCCGTGTTGCGCGCGATGACGGGGATGGCGTCCAGGATCTCCTGGTCGCTGACGGCGATGTAGGCCCCATCGGTCTCGCGGACGGCGGCCAGCGCTTTGTTGCGGTCGCGCGGCAGCCCGGCGACGATGCTATCGGCCACGGAGTCGGCGTTGACCGGCTCCATCTCCCAGCCCTCGAGGCCGCGCTCCCACGCATCGACCAGCGGCGAGGAGCCTGCGGCCTGCACGCCCATAATCTTGGGCATGTTATCGATCCAGCCCAGGGCCAGCAGATCCTTGAGGCCCTTGTGGACGCTGCCGATGATGCAGCCATCGCCCACCGGCACGAAGACGCGATCCGGCGCCTCCCACGCGAGCTGTTCGCAGATCTCCAGGATGCCCGTCTTCTTGCCCTCGGTCATGTAGGGATTGTAGGCGGTGTTGCGATTGTACCAGCCGAACTCGCGGGCGACCTTGAGCGTCAACTCGAAGGCGTCGTCGTAGGCGCCATCGACCAACATCACGCGCGCGCCGTAGATGAGATGCTGCGCGATCTTGGCCTCCGGCGCGCTCTTCGGCACGAAGATGACGGCGGGCAGGCCCACGCTGGCCGAAAGGCCGGCCAGGGCGGCCGCGGCGTTGCCCGTGCTCGCCGTGGTGATGATCTCCGCGCCGGCCTCGCGCGCTTTCACCACCGCCACCGCCGACGCGCGATCCTTGAAGGAGGCGGTCGGGTTCACGCCGTCGTCCTTGACCCAGAGGTGGCGCAGGCCCAACTTCTCCGCCAGGCGCGGCGCGGCATAGAGCGGCGTCCAGCCCACGCGCAGCGGCGGCGGCGCCGAGTCCGGTTCGACAGGCATCAGCGGCTTGTAGCGCCAGATGGTGCGATCGTGGTTCTGCGCCAAATCCTCGCGCGAGATGTTCACCCCGATCGCGTCGTAGTCGTACAGCACATCGACGATGCCATCATCCCCGTGTTCCGGGCAGATGTAGTCGATCTCGTCGACGCCGTAGGTCTTCCCGCAGATGGTACATTTGAGTCCAATTACGTGTTGCATTCAATCTCCTTAAAAACAATAAATTTACATTTAGGGAACTTTTCCGGTCGCCGATTCGGTAATTTGGAATTTAGAATTGCGAATTTAGAATAATGCTGTTGAGTAAAGATTTAAAATTCGCAATTCGCAATTTAAAATTTTATATTTTGCCATATACGTTGATGGTTTGAACGGGATCTGGCGTCACGGGTGTGATAAGAATAGGTTGTTCTCCATATCGAGCGCGAATGCGCTGATGTAAGGCGTGAAAATCCTCGTCATCATCCAGAACATTTCCATCCTGCATTGCGATATAGCGCCCGGCATAACGCGCCAGGAGCTTGGTATGTTGCTCGCGGAAACGCTGGGCTTCAGTCTGGATGTGCTCGCGCTTTAATTCCCATAAATATGATTCCAACAAGTTGTTCACTAAGGTGTCCATGCTGGTACTTTGGCGCGCAGCTTCATTTTGTAATTGATCTGCAATGGCCTCGCGTAAATCAATGGTTGTAGGCATAGTTTCCTCCGTTCGCACGTAACCTTAGCCGCTCTTCTAATCTAAGAGACGTTCGAGTTTGTTACCAACGCATCGAGTTGCGCCGGATCCTGTAAGGCGGCGCGCCCCTTGTCTGTCAGGTGCAGCACGACGCCGCCGTGATCGAGTTGGTGCGCGCTGATGAGATCCGCGTGCTCCAGGCGCTTCACCAGATGGCGGATCGCGGTGGCGGAGCGAAAGGCCAACGCGCCAAAGGTCTCGTGCCGGCGCGCGCGGCCCGGCGCGTCGTCGTCGCCGCGCAGGATGCGACTCAAATTGCGCCGCCCCCAACCCCATTGCGTCGCCGCCAGACACTGGAGGATGGCGAGGAGTTGTTCGCGCGTGTCCGGCAGGTCATCCACCGTAGCGCGGGACGTCTCGATGCAGTTATCGCAGGCCGTGCATTTTTCGATGACGCGCCCGCCCAAGTACGCATTCAAGTAGCCGTGACGGCAACGGATGGTACGCGCATAGGCCGTGATCTCGTCGACGTGCTGTGCCTGGATCGTCTCGTAGCGCTCCAACAAGGCCGCGACGCGCGCGGCGGCGTCCTTAGGGGGTGGCAACAACGCCAGATAAAGATCGCGGCCTGAGAAGCGATGACTTAACCAGCCCGCGTCCGCCCACGTGAGGATTTGGCTTTCTAACGTCTCCAGCGAGAGCTGCGCTTCCCGCGCCGCCTCGGCCAGATCCACAGTGAGCCACTGCTCCGGTCGCAGGCGCGCCGCGCGACAGAAGGCCAACAGGCGCGCGTCGTGTGCCGCCATCGCCTCCTCGTCGGCATTGGCGAGACAGAGTTGCGCTGCTCTGGGGATGTCCGGGCCTCGGTGCAACAGAGCCGCTTCCTCTAGAAGGCTCAGCGCCACGCGGATGCGCACATCGTTATCGGTGCGCAGATCGCGCTCCAGATCCCCCAGCGCCACCCGCCCCCAGCCCTCCGCGCCGACCCGGCCTTGCACGGCGGCATACGTTTGGCGCAGAAACTCGATGGGCAGGGTGTCGCGATTGGTGCGCCGCGTCAGCACGCCGCGATCGGTCGCGGCGTACATCAGCAGGCAGCGCGCCGGGAGGCCATCGCGGCCCGCGCGCCCGGCTTCCTGATAATATGCCTCCAGCGAGGCGGGCGGCATAAAGTGGACGATGAAGCGAATGTCGGGCTTGTCGATCCCCAGGCCGAAGGCGATGGTGGCGACGACGACGCGCACGCGCCCGGTCATAAACGCATCCTGCACCGTGTGGCGATTGTGTATACCCGCGTGATAGTGCGCCGCGTCAACGCCGTAGCGCCGAAGCAGCGCAGCCAGGCGCTCGCAGCGCGCGCGGGTGCCCGCGTAGACGATGCCGCTGCCTGCGGTGGCGCGACAAAAGGCTATGAGCCGTCGGAGCTTGGCATCCAAATCCCGCGCGTGAAAGACCTCGAGCTGAAGATTGAGGCGCGTGATATCCCCGGCTACGATGCGCACGTCACGCGCATCCGAGCCAGCGTCCCCGTTCAGGTGCTGGATGATGTCCTGGCGCACGCGCGGCGGGGCGGTGGCCGTCATCGCCAGCAGCGGGGGATTGCCGAGGGCCTCCCGCGCCTGCCCCAGCGCCAGATAATCGGGGCGAAAATCGTGGCCCCATGCGCTGACGCAGTGCGCTTCATCCACAACCAAATAATTGACGCCAGCGCGGCGCATGGTGTGCAGAAAAACGGGCTGGCGTAGGCGCTCCGGCGCGGCATAGAGCAGGCGATACGCGCCGTTCTGCGCTTGCTCCAGGCGATGGCGCAGCTCGTCGCCGCTCAGACTGCTGTTGATCGTGGCGGCGCGTGCGCGAAGATCGTCTGGCAGCGAATCGATCTGATCTTTCATCAGAGCGATCAAGGGGGAGATGACCAGCGTGGCGCCCTCTTCCGCCAACATCGCGGGCAGTTGATAGCAGAGCGATTTTCCGCCGCCGGTGGGCAAGATGGTCAGCACATCTTCCTCGCGCAAGACGCAGGCCATCGTCTCTACCTGTCCGGGCAGTAATTCGGTGAAGCCGAAGAAGCGCCGGGCGGCTTCCGTGATGCGCTGGCGTTCTTGTTCCGTAACCGGCACATGATCATAGGTGGGCAGGAATTTCTCAGGCGCGGGTGGGGATGCAATCTGCGAGGCCGCCGTTGCTTGTGGGTCAGAGGATACGACATCCCCAAATTGTTGCTGCATCTTGGCCACATCCTCGGCGTAGCGCTGTTGGAGCGCGGCCTCCATATCGGCGACGCGCGTCGCTTCGCCGCTGGCCTGGAAGTAGGCGCGCAATTGACGCAAATAGCGCACGGGGAGCGGCGCACCCGCTTCCGCCGTGCGCAACAGCCGCACGGCATATCCGCTGGCCGTGACCCAATCGCCGCGCGCTTGATAGACGCGCATCATGCCGAGCGGGTAGCTGCGGTTGCTGGCGCTGAGGGTGTGGATTTGTTGGTAGGCCTGGAGCGCCGCGTCTGTCTCCCCTCGCGCCAACTCGACTTGGGCCAGCAAGCTCCAGGCCGTGATGGTCTCCGGGCGTTCTTGGGTGAGCCGGCGCGCGATGTCGTAGGCGGTCGCAACCTCCTCTTCTTCTGATTTTTCCAGGTGAAGTTGCGCCAGCAGCGCCTGCGCGGTGAGGGAGCTTTTGCGCTGCAAGCGCTCGCGCATCAGGCCTAGCGCCTCATCGAAGCGCGCTTGCGCCTGCAAGGCCTTCACCCGCAAATCCAACAGCGAAACCAGCGTGGGATGACGCGGGATCAGGATGTCGAGACAGTCGTGCAGGACGGCGAAGTGTTCCCAGCGCAGGAGAAAATGCAGCAGGCGACTCCGTTCGCTGCTGTTCAGTTCGCTCACTTGGACTAAGGATAGGCCGATTTCGGCTAAAATATCGCGGTTCATAAATTTTCCAGATCGATGCGGGCGTCGTAATCCGGCACAGCATGTATAGCGTGGACTAAGGGCCAGTACTCGCCCTGCCATTGCCGGCTGACGCCGAGCGTCAGGTAGAGCGCGTTGGCATCGAGGCGTTCCAAGAGCGCGTCGTGCTCCAAACAGAGCACGCTGGCGGGATGATTCGCCAGCCATTGCCGGCCCAGCGCGCGCCACTTCAGATCGGTCACCGGCAGGCCGCGCGATTGGAGTGCGCGCGGGCATTGATGCTCGCCGGATAAGGTGAAGCGCAGGCGCGCCTGGTACTTACCGGAATACTTATCCAGAAAGAAGGAAGCCCACACCTGCTCCGGCTGCACCAGGCAGAGGGAGCGAGTGTGATCGATGAACACCTCGGCGGGGGCCTGATCCAAATAATTTTTGAAGAAGGCGGCGCGCTTCTCGCCTTCTAACCGCCGGAGACGTTCAGGGCGATGGCGCACAAAGTCGGTCACCCAATCTTCGATATGCGGCGGATCGGGTCGGGGCGCGACCAACTTCAAGGAGACGACATCCCCGCATTGAATCAAGCGCCCGTCGGCGTCCATCATATCCTCCGGCAAGACCGTGTCGAATTCACGGGTGGGACGCACCCAGCGCAAGCCTGTCACCGGCGCGCGTTCGGTCGTGAATCCCGCCGTGCAGATACCGCTTTTCATTTTGGTCATAGCTAAGATAAGGACTTCTTGTTCAAGCATTTGGCTATTTCCACAGTGTACTCATTTAGTCTTGGGGGGCAACGTACTTTATGGATTTTAGCTTTACTCAGAGGAGGGTGACATCCAATCCTCAATCAGCAACCCCGGTACACGATTAAATTCGCGTGTATTGTGTGTGCCCAAAATTACCTTGTGCGCTAATGCCGTAGCAGCAATAATGAGATCGTTAGGGCCAATAGGTGTACCACATTTTGCCAACTCGTTACGGATATCCCCATACATCTCTACCGCTACATTGTTAAAGGGTAGGCTTTGAAATTGGGCAAAGAAACGATGCAATAAAGCTAAATTCTGCTCGCGGCGAGAGCTTTTATAAGCACCGTAATACAGTTCAGCCTTAACGATCTGGCAGAGAAAAACATCCCCTGGCCTTAAATTCATCAGGTGACGTCTAACTGTTGAGTTGCTGTCATTTATATATGCTATGCACGCATTTGTGTCTAATAAGTACATAATTACAATTCTATACGGGTTTCGTAGTCGCCTTGTGGCTCACGCACCAGGGGTTCACCAGCCCATTTCCCGGCGGTGGCTTCAAAAAAGCCCGTCGGCCACTCATCTTGCGCTTCAAGGTGAGCGTTCAAGATGTTTTCCAGTAGTAGTTTCGCCAGGGTCAATTGCTCCTTCGTTGTAAGGGCTTGAACGCTCTTGAAAACTTGTAAAAATTGCTTGGAGAAAGCTGGGGGTTCCGAATGTAGTATCATTACGCACCTCCTTCAGGTCGTTGCCCGTATATCACAAATGCACAATATCAAGGCCGAGGATGTGTTCTGCCCAATATTCGGCGACCAGGCGGCGATGGCATTGCTCCGCCGTGGGTTCGGCGCAGAGGAGGCAGAGGGTTGAGTACCAGGCCAGAAGCTCGCGCCCGATGGCCTCGGCGTCCCGCGCTTCCAATAGGGGGAGAAACTGAGCCACGTAAGCGTCCCAATCGGAGGTCGCTTTGTAGGCGTCTAGAATCTCCGGCGTGGGGGCCAGCTCCGGGTGATGCTCGTAGGCGATGTTGAAGCCTTCGCGCAGCAGGTAGGCCAGCGTATCGCGCTTGGTGTACCCGGCCAGATGCGACGTGTTGCGCAGCCGGATATCGATCACCGCCTCCACGCCGGCGGTGCGCAATTGGGTAATGAAGGTCTCCAACGATTTGCGCTGATATCCGATGGTGTAAATTGTCATTCTCTGCTAACCTTGAACCTTGCGAAGGTTTCTATGGTTTCGGCGCTAAGTTGCGATTCACAGTGCGGGATAGTTTGTTTTGAGAGATCCTTGACTAACCTTCGCAAGGGTTCCCAAAAAGATTATCCAAAGAGAGATAATTGCTCGGCTTCGATTTGCCCTTCGACCGTGGCGCCATCCGGCTGGATATGCTGCACTGCCGCGCCCTGTTTCAACAACGTCTGGGTGATCAATAGATGGCGGTGACATTGGCGATGATCGCCCTCGCTGCACATCACCGTGAGTGACGTCTCTTGCGCCATCGCGAGCACCTCTGCGATGCCGGCCTGGTACGCCGCCGTTTGTTCCATCTGCCGATAATCGGGGCGCTCCTGGCCGGGAGCGTACAGCGCCGGATCGGTAGGGCGGCCGCCCAGCGTCTCTCCCATAAAGTGATAGTGGATGCCCTCACGCTCCAAATCCGCCCGCAGGGTCTCGCGATTGAAGTGCGCGGCCCATTGGCTGTACGGCTGGCTGCGGACATCGACGACCGTCTCGATGGCGTGCTGGCGCAGCAAGGCGATGAAGGCTTCGGTGGTGTGATTGCTGTGTCCGATAGTGTGAATGAGCGGTTGTGAGGTTGACATTTATTTTCCTATTGGATCTACCGCCGTTGCGAATCCAGACAATGGATTTTCGGGAGATTTGAGTTTACGGAGGCGCGTTGCAAGCTAAGGAATGGACTTATCCCCCCTCGGCTCGCAACGGCCTATTTGATATTGTCTCTGGCAGCTAGTCCGGGATGATGTGCGTGCCGGTCTTGCCTTCGAGCGCGTCCATGATGTGCGCGGGGTCGGTGACGATGGCCTTTTTGCCGCCGGCGTCCAGATACCAGAGGACCGCGCGGATTTTGGGTTCCATGCTGCCCTTGGCGAAGTGGCCTTCTTCCAGATATTTCTTGGCTTCCGAGACGGTGATGGTGTCCAGGTCTTCCTGGTTGGGCTGGTTGAAGTTGAGGGAGACCTTCTCGACGGCGGTGGAGATGAGGAAGAGGTCGGCGTTGATGGCCTGCGCCAGCAGTGACGACGCGAAGTCCTTGTCGATGACGGCTGCGGTGCCTATCAGGTTGCCTTCTTCGTCCTCGATCACGGGGATGCCGCCCCCGCCCACGGTGATGGCGCAGATGCCGTTATCCAACAGCGTCTTGACCGCGTCCAACTCGACGATTTCCTTGGGCAGCGGGGAGGCGACGACGCGCCGCCAACCGCGCCCCGCATCCTCGACGATGTCCCAACCGTCGGACGTGGCGCGTTTCTGGGCCTCGTCCGCGTCCATAAACCCGCCGATGGGCTTGGAGGGGTTTTTGAAAGCGTCATCTTCCTTATCCACCAACACCTGCGTGATGACGGTGGCGACGTGCTTCTCGATGCCGCGCTTGTAGAACTCGTTGTTGAGGTTCTGCTGAAGCGCGTAGCCGATGGCGCCCTGTGAGTCGGCCCCGCAGACATCTAACGGAACTTCGTGCATCCCAGCGGTCTTCGCGGCGATTTCGGAGCGTTGCAGGATGAAACCCACCTGCGGCCCATTCCCATGGCCGATAGCGACGTCCCACCCCGCCTCGATCATGTTGGCGATGTGGTGCGCGGTCTCCGCTGCGGCCTGATATTGATCTTCTACGGTCTGATGCTGTTTGCTCTTAATCAGTGAATTGCCGCCAATGGCAATCACGGCCCATTTCTTCTTGCTCATAGATAACTCCTTGTTTTTAGTTAAAAGTTTGAAGTTGAACGTTAAAAGTTGGTCTTGGATATCGACTTGTAACTTTCAACGTTCAACTTGTAACCTGTTTTACCACATCGTCAGGGCCATCACGGCCTTCTGCGCGTGCATCCGGTTTTCGGCCTGGTCGAAGACGACCGAATTCGGGCCGTCCATCACCTCGCTGGTGACCTCGACGTCGCGGTCGGCGGGGAGGGGGTGCATATAGATCGCGTCGGGCTTGGCGGCTTTCATCTTCTCGGCGTCGGTGATCCAGTCCTGGTACTGATCCTGGATGCGCTTACCCTCGTCGGGATCATCCGTCGTCAGCAGGGGGCCCCAGGACTTGGCGTAGACCACGTCGGCGTCCTCGAAGCCTTCGCGCATATCGTGGACGATCTCGAACTTGGTGTTGTGCTGGCGGGCCTGTTCCCGCGCGCGCTCGACTACGTCGGGCATCAGCTTGAACTCCGGCGGATAGGAGAGCGTCACGTCCATGCCGAAGCGGGGCATCTGCAAGATGAGCGATTGCGGCACGGAGATGGGCTTCAGATACGAGGAAGCGTAGGCCCACGAAACGACGATCTTCTTACCGCGCAGGTACTTCCCCTTCTTCTCCTGGATCGTCATCAGATCGGCCAGACATTGGTGGGGGTGATACATATCGCATTGCATATTCAGCACCGGCGTGCGCGAGGCCTCGGCGACCCAGTTGATGTACTTGTTGCCGTAGTCCCAATCGCACTGGCGGATGGCAATGCCGTCGAAGTAGCGGCCCAAGATCTCGCCGATCTCCTTGGCGGTGTCGCCGTGGGAGACCTGCGTTGTCCGGGATTCGATGAAGGCGGCGTGCCCGCCCAACTGCGCCATCCCCGACTCAAACGAGCAGCGCGTGCGCGTGCTGCTGAAGAAGAACAACATCCCCAAGGTCTTATCGCGCAGATAGGGGTGGGGTTCCCCCAGCGCCCGCTTGCGTTTGAGATCCCAAGCGGTATCCAACACGGTCTCGACCTCTTCCTTGGAAAAGTCGAGATCGCAGATTAAATCGCGGCCACGTAAATTGGTGATCATTTTTGTCTCCTTAATTAGCTCGTAATACGTATTGCGTATTCCGTTGAGCAGCCTACGAAATACGAAATACGCAATACGCAATAGAATTACTCCATCGCGCCTAAGACGAGCGCCAGCAGCGCCATGCGCATCACGACGCCATTGAAGCCCTCTTGCCAGTAGCGCGACCAGCGGGTGATGTCCACATCGGCGGGAATCTCATCCATGCGGGGCAGCGAGTGGAGGAGGATGGCATCGGACTTGGCCTTGTTGACGAGCAGGTCGCGGGTGATCTTGTAGTTCTCCGGCGTGGTGGGCACTTCGCCCTTGCGCTCATCGCGGGACTTGGTGTAGTCGGGCTGGATGGTCGGTTCGACCAGGATGACATCCGCATCGCCGATGACGTCGCCAACGTGATCGGCAAACGCGAAGTCCAGGCCCATCGCCTCGTAATCCTCTTTGAAGCTGTCGGGCATGTCCATCTCAGGCGGCGCCACGAAGGTGATGGGGCAATCGAACTGCGTCAGCGCGTAGCCCAGCGAGTGCATCGTGCGCATGCGCATATCACCCACGGCCACCCAGCGCAGCCCGTCGATGGTGCCCTTCTCGCTCAACACGGTGTAGAGATCGGTCAGGATTTGGGTGGGGTGCTCGCCCCAGCCATCGCCGCCGTTGATGATGGGAATGCTCGCCCACTTCGCGGCCTCGGCCGGCGCACCCTGCTGGAAGTGGCGCATCACGATGACGTCGCCGTAGCACTCCAACATCTTAAAGGTGTCCTTGATTGACTCCTGGTAGAAGTCGCCCGCGCGCGTCATCTTCGCATCGGCGAAGCCCGTGACGCTCCCGCCCAGGCGGAGCATCCCGGCTTCGTGGGCCAGGCGCGTGCGCGTCGAGGGCTGGTAGAACGCCGTCACCAACGTCTTGCCCGAGAGCAAATCTGTGTTCTGGCGATTGCGCGCGATTGGCTCCAGCTCCTCGGCGACATCTAAGACGCGGAAGAACTCGTTGCGCTCGAAGTTCTTTAGAGAGATAATGTCACGACCTATGAAACTACGCATTTTGTACAAGCCTCCTGTTGGTTAAATAATGATTGGACTTAGATTAGATTGAACAACCATCCGCGCTGCCGAAGTAGCGCGGTTTTTCCTTAGATATTGAGTCACGTCACCCGGCGGATTACGTGGAATTTGAAATGGCCGGGGACGAAGTAGCTGACCGAATAGTCGACGACCTGCTCATCGAAGCTGTAGAGCCGGCCGATCAATTTGAGCAGGGCTGTCTTGGGGGGGACGTGCAGGCGGCGCGCGAATTTGGGCGTCGCGGAGGCGGCCATGATCTCCGTGCGTGAGGTGGACAGCATCGGCGTGCCGCGCTTCGCAAACACATCTAACACCGATCCCCGAAAATCCTGATGGAGATCATCCTTCTGGAGGTACGTGCAAGGCACAATATCCCGCAGATCGGCCACCGGCTCCCCGGCAATGGCGATGACGCGGTTGATGATCAGCACCTCGACCGCGCTGCCTTCCGGCTGGCCCAGGCCCGCCACCTCGAAGGGGGTGGCTAAGCGCTCGACAAGCTCTAGATGCGCCATCTCCGTTTTCAATCCCAACCGCTCCGATATCCGGTCGATGCTCTCCAACACCTCGATGCCCGTTTCCATCACGGGAATGCGAGACGCGACGAAGGTGCCGACGCCGTGGCGCCGCGCAAGGATGCCGCGATCAACAAAGAGGCGGAGCACCTCGCGCAGTGTGGCGCGCGAAACACCCAATTGTTGGGCGAGCTTCGGCTCCGGGGGAAGCTGATCGCCAGGACGCATCTCTTTGACCAGCTTGGTCAGCGCTTCTTCGACTTGGACGTGGGGCGATTGGATATTGATCGGCTCAACGGATGGCATACTCACTCTCCATGTTCGTTTTTTATTATATGTCAGTTGTCTGACATGTCAATAGGATACCTCTCACTTTCATGACTGTTGGGTTTCACCTTGCATAGAGGGGCCGACGTTGCGTATTGGCGAAATCATGGGAAGATTAACCTTGAGTCTATCTACCGGACACTTTTAGAAAATAGCTCACGGATTTTCACGGATTACAC
>CAZCAI010000063.1:1472-25640 GCA_964496595.1 uncultured Anaerolineales bacterium | reverse complement strand
AGGCTTCTAGATCATCGAAGATTGGAAGTCGTCGCCTTTTGATGTCTTCTACCTTGTTTTCGATGAATGTTTCAAGATACGCTTTGATTCTCTGTGCGGTGATCGGATTTATTGCGGCCATTTTTCAAACTCCATTATGGTTTTCTCCAAATGAATACGGATTCGTAAAATTCGCTGGAACGCCGACCTGTTCTGCGGTTGACATGGCGCTTGACAATTCCCTCTTCTTCTGCCCCTATCATCTTTGCTATGTCTCCATAAAGGTCATGGCGATCTCCGGCCACAACTATCAGCCGACCGCCCCTTGGCATAGCACGCATGCTGTTGTGCAAGACGTCAGCTATACCTTGTTGATATTGTCGTTTTGCTTTCTGGCTTTTACCTCTGGACGCCGGCCCGATTTCTTCCTCACGCCTGTCTTCCAATTCAAGCAAGTTGTAAGCGTAGATGTGCTGCTCGTGATAATCGATAAGCCCCACATAAGGTGGGCTTGTAATGACGCCATCCACGGGCGGATATTGAACATGACGACTATCACCGTGAAGGATCGAGACATCGGCATTCGTGCGGCAGATCATAAACTCTTTGATGCGGCGTAAGCTATCGCGACTATATCGCTTTAGGAATTTGAATGCTTCTTGAACAGGCGTGCAGGTGCGTGAATGTTTGTAGCACCAATAGGGTTCTCTCTGAGGCTCGTCTGGAAAATCTAAGTCAAAGTGTGTGGTTAGTCGGGCGGAGCGCGCCGAACGCGACAATATGATTTTGAGTAAATCTTTATATTCATAGTCCCCTGTTCTGAGAAAGTGACGATAAGTCAGTAACTCTCTTAAGGCTTGAGGTGCGTACCAGTTATTGAGATAGGTATTGTCTGTCTCTAAGGAATGTGATAGCTCTATACTTGAGTCCCATAATCTCATTTGAGGGGTTGAATCTTTTGTTCTAGTCACTGCATGAGTTTTTTTTAGGACGTCTTGGATTTCGGATTTTGCTTGCCGGATGTCGTACTTACCAGTTTTAACCTTACAAAGTAAAACATTGAAGGCTGAAATATCGCTCCCCACGGCATTTAGGCCTAGCTCATTTGCTTGAACTAGCGAGGTGCCGCAGCCACAGAAAGGATCTAATATCGTTTGACCAGGTGTAAAATATTTTCTCAAAAAGATTTCTACCAATTGAGGGATAAATTTCCCTAAGTATGGATGAATTCCATGAACGTGTTTAGTTCTTTCTTTTTGAGGTAAATCTTTTTCTCGCCAACTTAGATTTAGAGTTTCTGTCGGTGTCTCTGGCGTTACTTCACTAGGGATGGTTGGGATGTCTTCATAATATTCGATTGCGCGCGTTTCCTCGTTAGTTAACATATACCTCCAATAGCGATCATGTTATCTATCCAACAGAATTACTTTGTCTATTGTACATCACTCTGTGAAGTCATCAAAGACTTATCTGGTAATGAGGAAGGAGCCGCTCACACCTTTCGAGGCTTGTGGGCGGCTCGATTGGCGTTTATAGCACTCTCACACCCCCATCATAAACTCGAAGATCCGATCCGCGTGGCCCGGCAGATGCTCGTGGCCGAAGTCCGGGTAGATGTCCATCGATTTCTCCGCCGTGATGTGATTGTACGCCGCGAATTGCGTCGAGGGCGGGCAGATGGTGTCCATCAGGCCGGTGGCCCAGAGAATTTCCCCCGCGATGCGCGGCGCAAGGTGTTGGATATCGATGTAGCCCAGCGCCTCGAAGGCCGCCGCCTCCCGCTCGTGGCGCGGATCGAAGTGACGGAAGTACTCCCGCAGCTCGGTGTAGGCCGCCACATCCTGATCCATCTCCCACACGCGCTGATAGTCGCTCAGAAAGGGGTAGATCGGCGCAGCGCGTCGGATCTCCGGCGCCAACGCCGCGCACGCGACGGTCAACGCGCCGCCCTGGCTGCCGCCGGTCGCCCCGACGCGCGCCGCATCGACCTCCGGCATCGCCATCACGATGCGGGCTAACTGCGCGGTATCCAAGAAGATCTGCCGGAAGAGCAACTTCTCCGGTCGGCCCGCGACCGCGTCCGCCAGGCCGCGAATGATGTGCCCGTGCTGCGTGTTGCCCTGGACGTGGCTCGTATCCTCCGAGCGGCCCCCCTGCCCGCGACAATCTAGCGCTGCGACGGTGAAACCGGCCGCCGCGTACCCCAGCTTCTCCACCCAGTCGCCGGCGTCGCCCGTGTAGCCGTGGAACATCAGCACAGCGGGGTGGGGCGCCGGCGCCTCGCGGGGCCGGATCACCTGCGCGTGGACGCGCGCGCCGCCCACGCCGGTGAAGTACAAATCGCAGCACTCGGCGAACGATGTCTGGAACGCCGCCGGCTCTAATGTCACCTGATCATCTAACGCGCGCATCTCGGCCAGGCCCGCATCCCAAAAAGCATCAAAATCCGCCGGACGCGGATTGATTCCCTGATAGCCCTTCAGCTCCTCCAGTGGAAAATCGAACATCAAAGGCATCGGTCTCCTCCTTGTATAAAATTCTCATAGTGGCTAAATAATTGTCCTCCGTGCTCGAATGGAGTATAATCTCATCGGTTAATATCACAAGCATGACTTCCTATGTGCTTGTGCCATCAGCGCGCAATTGAGATTTAACTTTCAACTTGCAACCTATAACTTTCAACTGCTTTTAAGGAGGCTCGAATGCGTATTTTGATCACCGGCGGCGCCGGATTTATCGGATCACATCTGTGCGACCGCTACATAAACGCAGGCCACGAGGTCATCGCGATGGATAACCTCAGCACCGGCTCCACTGAGAACATCGCCCATCTGGCGGGCCATCCCCGCTTTTCGTTCGTCAAGCACGACGTCACCAACTACGTCTACGTCGCCGGCCCGGTGGATCGCGTGCTGCATCTGGCCTCGCTGCCCAGCCCGGTCGATTACCTGAACTACCCCATCCAGACGCTCAAGGTGGGCGCGCTGGGCACCCATAAGGCGCTCGGCCTGGCGATGGCCAAGGGCGCGACTTTCCTGCTGGCGTCCACCTCCGAGGTCTACGGCGATCCGCTGACCCATCCGCAAGCGGAGGATTACTGGGGCAACGTCAACCCCATCGGCCCGCGCGGCGTCTACGATGAGAGCAAGCGCTTCGCCGAGTCGCTGACGATGGCCTATCACCGCTATCACGACGTGGACACACGCATCGTGCGGATCTTCAACACCTTCGGCCCTCGGATGCGCTCCGATGACGGGCGCGTCGTGCCCAACTTCATCTGCCAGGCGCTCCGGGGCGATCCGCTGACCGTCTACGATGAAGGACAGCGCACGCGCTCCTTCTGCTACGTCGATGATCTGGTCGCGGGCATCGTCCGCCTGATGGATGCGCCGGTCAACGAGCCGGTCAATTTAGGCAACCCGCGCGAGATGACGATCCTGGAGTTCGCGCACCAGGTGCTGGAGGTCATTGATTCCGACTCCGAGATCACCTTCGTGCACCCCAAGGACGCGCGCACCAAGGACGATCCTCAAGTCCGCTGCCCCGACATCAGCCGCGCCAAGTCCGAACTGGGCTGGGAGCCGAAGGTTACGCTGGAAGATGGCCTGGCCCGCACCGCCGACTACTTCCGCCGGGCCTTGGGCATCGGCTGATGGGGGATTACATCCTCACCACGCTGATCTACGCCCGCCGCGACGACCAGGTGCTCTTGATGCGCCGCCGCAAGGAGCCGAACTTGGATCTCTGGGTCGCGCCGGGCGGCAAAATCGAGCTGGGCGAATCGCCCTACGAATCGGCGCAGCGCGAGCTGTGGGAGGAGACCGGCCTGCGCGCCGCGCGCCTCACCTTGCGCGGCCACTGCACCGAGATCTCGCCCGATCCTCATTGGTTGTGGATGCTCTTCATCTTCGTCGCCGACGAGTTTACGGGCGAGCTGCGCCCCGATCACCGCGAAGGCGCGTTGGCCTGGGTCGCGTTAGACGAGTACTTCGCCGACCTTCCCATCCCCCAGGCGGACGCGATCTTCGCGCCGCGCATTTTGCGGGATGAAGAAGAGCGTCTCTTCCAGGCGAAATTTGTCTACGATGCGGCTCTCAAACTAATCGAATGGACGCAATACTGAGAAAGCAGCAACTCTGGCCGTGGATCGTCGGGGCGCTGGCCGTGATCGGCGCGCTGGCCGGCCTGACGCTGGCGCGCCTCTCCCTGCTCGATATCGCCCTGGGCCTCATTCTCCTCGTCACCGTCGTCGGCAGCGTGATCGAGCCGCTGGTCGGCGTGGGCGCGGCGCTGATCATCGCCCCGGTCTGGGCCTGGTCGCTCGCCTATATGCCGCGCATCCCCGCGATGATCGGACAATACCTTTTCCTGCTCACCCTCGCGATCTGGGCTGCGCGGATGTTGGCCCGCCGCGAGACGCGCCTGCCCCATCCGCCGCTGCTGGCGCCGCTCCTCATCTTTATGGCCGCCGCGCTGCTCACCCTCTGGCAGCCCGCCGATCTCTGGATCGGTTTCTCGGAGTGGGCCAAGTGGGGTCAAATCCTACTGATATTCCTCCTCGTCTACGCCCAACTCACCCGCGAGCCGGGCGCCGCGCGCGTCGGGTGGACGGTCGCGCTCCTCGGCGCCGCCGCCTTGCTCCAGGCCGGGATGGGCGTGGGGCAATACCTGGGTCTGCTCCCCGCCCCCGCCCCCTTTATGATCGACGACGTCCACGCGCGCGCCTTCGGGATGTTCGTCCAACCCAACCCCTTCGGCGGCTTTTTGGGGATGCTGGGGTCGGTCATCATCGGCCTCGGCGCGTGGGGCTTCATCTCTTGGGGATTGCAACTTTGGCGGATACGACAGCGCAGACCCGATGGGGTGCGCGTCTGGCCGCGATGTCCGACCTACGTGTGGGGCGCGGGGATAGTAGCGCTGGTCATCGTGGCCGCCATCGGCGCGTCGTGGTCGCGGGGCGCGTGGATGGGCTTTGGCGCGGCGCTGGCCGCACAGCTTATAGCAATGACGGCGGCGATGCCGCGCCGCGGGCTGTGGGGCGTGATCTTCGTGGCCGCGCTGGTGATCGGCGGGCTGGTGCTCTACCAGGCGAACGTGTTGCCCGCCGCGCTGGCCGACCGGATGACGAGCTTCCTGGTTTACACGCAATTTCGGGATGTGCGCGGCGTCAGCGTCACCAATGCCAACTTCGCCGTCATCGAGCGGATGGCCCATTGGCAGGCCGCGCTCTCGATGTGGCGGCATAACTTCTGGTTAGGCGTGGGCTTCGGCTGCTACGAGCCGGCCTACGCCGCTCACCGGCTGATAAGCTGGCCGCTGGCCCTGGGGCACGCGCACAACTACTACCTCAATCTGCTGGCGGAGACCGGCGTCGTGGGGCTGACGGCCTACCTGGGCTGGCTGGGCGCGCTCTTTGTGCGCCTCTGGCAGGCCGCACGCTGTCTACTCGATTGGCGGCGCGGCCTGGCTCTGGGGCTGATCGGCGCGTGGACGCATTTGGCCGTTCATAGCCTGGTGGATAACCTGCTGGTGAACAACGCTCACCTCCACGCGGGCGTCCTGCTCGCGCTGAGCGCGTGGGTGGTGGCGCAGTCCTTGCCGGCGCCATCGCGGACGACTACGGAAGTTCCCAGCGCCTGACCTCGTAGGCGGCCTCGCCGCTCTCCAGAAAGACCCGCGTGATCTCCGGCCAGGTGTAGGCGCCGATCAACAGCCGATACTCCCCCGGCGCCAGCGGATCGGGCAGCGGCAGCGTGAAGGTCGTATGCAGCACGTCGTCGTCGCGCCAGTACCACGTTGGCACCCCGCTGCCATCGACCTGGGCCGCCAACGTCTCGCCCTGCACCAGGTGATTGAAGAGGTGATACTCCTTCTCGGCGGCGGCGCGATAGTGCCAGGTGTGATGCAACTGGAGGCGCCCGCCGGGCGTCAATTCGCCGTCGATCTCCGTCTCCAGCAGGCGCAGGCCGTTTTCCCATCTCGCCAAGGGATTGGGCAGCGGCGCGCGCGGCGGGATGCAATAAACGCGCCACGGCGGCTGCGCGGGGATGGTCATCTCTGGGCGGGGTTGGGCCTGCTCCGCCACCGGCGCCAGCGCCGCCTCGGTCACGCGCGGGCCTAATAGATAGCAAGTCTCCGTCGCGGGCCGGATGAAGCCGACGTTCGCGGGCACGACGCGCAGCCGGTCGGTGTTGAGCCAACTGCGCAGCCAATCGAAGGGCGAGAGATGCCCCTCAAAATCGATCAGCAGGATCATCTGCCCGGTGGGATTCTCCTCCAGGTAGGATTGGCAGGTTGCGGCGGTGCGATCCATCAGCCAGGCGCGGGTCGGCGCGCGGAGCTTGCCTTGATGCTCGTAGTGGATGCGCACGCCCCACAGATAGCTCCACCATCCGCAGAGCAAAATCACCAGCGCCAGGCCGATGCGGGCCATCCAGCGCAGCGCTGTTTGGCGTTGCGGCGCGCTCCAGCCCAGCCACGCGGCGATCACCACGTAGGGCGCGGGGAAGAGGAAGAGGAGGTAGAAGTGCTGGAGGTGAATCGATGTGGGTACGAAGATTGTGGGCGCCAGCAGCGTCCAGCCCAGCGCGAAGGCCAACGGCGCGCTTTGCTCGTCGCGCTTGTCGCGGCGGATGAGGCGATAGAGCGCGCCCAGTACCGCGATCCCTAAGAGGAGGGGGATGACGGCGTAGGCCACATCGGGCGCGACGACGGACGCCGCCCACAGTGGATCGCGCGGCGTGGTGAGCACCTGCGCGCCGGTGAGCAACTCCCATGCCAGCCGATAGGTCGCTAAGTTGAGGCCGCTCTGCGAAACGGCCCCGTTACCCGCTAACAAAATTTGCACATCCGCAAAGCGCGTCTGGATCAGATAGAGCCCATAGGGCGCGACGATGATCGCGCTCAGGCCGAGTCCGAGTCCGAAGCCGCGCCAGAGCCTGCCCCGCCAGGCTAAGAACGCGCCCAGCAGGAAGAGCAAACCCGCCCACGGCGCAGCCGCCAGATGCACCATCGCCATCAGCGCGGCGCTGACGAGGCCGAGGGCCAACATCCATTCGCATCTCCTGCCGCGCCGCCTTCCCAGCAGGTGCAGGAAGGCGGCGAACGCCAGCGTGGCAAAGGTGGGGATCAGCGTCTGGTACCAGATCCAGCGATTGAACTCGACGACCCACGGGTTGGCGGCGTAGAGCAGCCCCGCAGCGGCTGCCGCCAGCGGCCCGAAGGCGCGGCGCGTGGCGCGATAGAGCAGCGCCAGCGCCAGCAGATCCAAGAGCGAGAAGAACCACTTGATGGCGATGATTCTGTGAACGAGCAGCAGGGGCAGCGCGGCCAGATAGCCCGTCACGGCGGTCTGCATCACGCCGACCGAGGATTTGATCCCCACGCCGGGGAGGTCGCGCCCGCTCGCGATGTTCGCGGCGGCGGCCAGAATGGAGGTTTGATCCGCGCCGACGAGCGCCTCGTCGAAGGCCGCCAATCGCAGGCCCGCCGCCAACAGCAAGCACATCACGCCCAGCCAGATAGTACGGCGGTGATTTTGGTTTCGCATAGGCTCTTATTCTGTCCGGTTTAGTCGAAAAGTCAAAAAGTCAAAAAGTCGAAAGGTCAAAAGTCAGACATCCGCTGCGCGATGGAATGTTTAATGGAATGGCGTGTCGTTGTGAAGCCCGAAAAACGCCACTCGTATTTAGCCCGCAGGGCTTCGTTCTTTTAGCCCGTGGACTTCCCTCGGCCATTGGGCCTTGGGGCCAAGGTATCCACGGGCGACTTTACCAAATAACTCAAGATAAGGAGGCTGTATGAATCGACCGGTGATGGTGGTGCATGGCGGCGCGTGGTTTGTCCCCGAGGCGGAGCGCGAGGAGGCGTTGGCGGCGGTGCGCCGCGCGGCTGCGGCGGGATGGGCGCGCCTGGAGACGGGCGCGTCGGCGTTGGACGCGGTGGAGGCGGCGATCCATATTTTAGAGGATGCTCCGGTCTTCGACGCGGGGCGGGGAAGCTACTTCAATCGCGCGGGCCACATCGAGATGGACGCGATGATGATGGACGGGCGGACATTGGAGGTCGGAGCGGTGGCGGCCGTTCGCCAGATTCGCCATCCCATCACGTTGGCCCGCAAAGTGATGGTCCATCCCGACTTCAATTTCCTCGTTGGGGCGGGGGCGAAGGACTTCGCGGCGGAGCAGGGGATGCGCTTGTGTGACCCGGCGGAGCTGCTGGGCCGCCACGATTCGGGCGAGTGGTCGCCGCCCCCGCCGCCGAGCGACACGGTCGGCGCGGTGGCGCTGGATCGTGAGGGCAACCTGGCGGCGGGTACCTCCACGGGCGGGACGCCGAATAAGTACCCCGGTCGCGTGGGCGATTCCCCGTTGGTGGGGAGCGGCGGCTACGCGGACAATCTGACCGGCGCGGCCTCGGCCACGGGCGCGGGCGAGGCGCTGATGCGCATCGTGATCAGCAAGACCGCGTGCGACCTCATCGCCGCCGGGAAGAGCGCACAAGAGGCCGCCGACGCCGTCATCCGCCTGCTGCACGAGCGCGTGTACGGCTATGGCGGCATCATCCTCATCGACCGCGAGGGCCGCGTGGGCCTGGCGCACAACACGCCCAATATGTCTTATGCCTATCGGCTGCCCGGCCAGGAGATCGTGGCCGGCGTGACGCTGGAATAGCAAAGCGACAAAGCCGCAAATCAACAAATGGCGCGGCTGTGGTCGGCGTGTTCGATGCGAAGCTGATGCGTCACGGTGGGGATAAGGCGTGATCCCGCGCCGGCAGCGTGAAGATGAAGCGGCTCCCCGCGCTCTCTTGGCTTTCCACCCAGATATGTCCGTCGTGATACTCGATGATCTGCTTGCAGATGGGGAGCCCCAGGCCGGTGCCGGGGCGGCGCGCCTCGCTGGTGATGTCGCCCACCTGCTTGAATTTCTCGAAGACGTCGAGGAGATCCTCTTCGGCGATGCCGGCGCCGGTATCCTGCACGCTGACGGCGATCAAAGACCGCGTGGCGGGGAGCCCGGTCTGGGCATTGGGCTGGCGCAAGCCATACGGCGGGATGGTATCGCCGGGCGCCAACCGCTGTGCCCGCACGGTGATTTTTCCCTCGTCGGTATATTTGATGGCGTTGGAAAGGAGGTTCATAATCACCTGCGCCAGCCGATCATGGTCGGCGTACAGGGGGGGCAGGTCGGCGGGCGCTTCCACGTTGATCTTTAGCTTTTTGGTCTTGATCAGGGCCAGGTTTGCCGCGACTGCCTGCTCAATCACCCGATCGATATGCAACTGGTTCATGTCCCACTCGAAGCGCCCCTCTTCCATTTTGGCGACGTCTAACACGTTGTTGATCATCCGCGTGAGACGTTCTCCCTCGCTGAGGATGATGGTCAAATTCCCCCGGATGCGCTCCGTCGCGCGCCGCTTTCGCCGCTGTTCTAGATCCAAATCGGGCAGGATGTAACGCTCGAATTGCTTCTGCACCAGCTTGACGAAGCCTAACACGGAGGTGAGCGGCGTGCGCAGCTCGTGCGAGACCATCGAGACGAAGTCGGTCTTCATCCGGTCGATGGCGATCTCCTGGGTCACATCGCGCAGTACGAGCACGACGCCGGTGGCATGCGCCGCGCCGCGCTTCAGCTCGTTCACCGAGGCGCGCAGCACCCGTCCCTCCGGGAGGTGGATATCGACCGTTGGGGCGTGATCTGGATTGGTCAGCGTATCCGAGACGATGTGCTGGAGTTCGGCGCTGGCGAATGCCGCCGCGACTTCTTGCCCGACAAGCTCCTTGGTGGGGCGGCGCAGAAAGCGCGTGACCACCGGGTTGACCATCTGGATGTGCTCTTCCTGATCGATGACGACCAGACCATCGGCGATGCTCTGGAAGATCACGTCCAACGTCTCGCGCTGTTCGGCCATATCCAAATAGGCCGCCTCCAACTCCTGCGTGCGTTGGCGCACCTGGGATTCCAAGGTGCGATTATGGTTGGCAATCTCCCGCTCCGCCTGGCGCAGGCTGGCAATCATCTGATTGAAGGCCTCTGCCAATTGCCCGACCTCGTCAGGTTCCTCCGCGCGTTGGATGGCGATATCCTCGCTGAGATTGCCCGTGCGTGCGATCCGCGTGGTCGCCTCGACGAGGCGCTGAATCGGATAGGTGATTTCTTGCGAGATCAAGCCGATGATCATAGTGGCGATGCCGACAGCGATGAGGATCACGACCGGCGTGATGAATCCGATGTAATCGACGGTGGCGAAGGCTTCCGTGCGTTCCTGCTCGATCACGACGCCCCAGCCGGAACGCCCGCCGACCGGGCTGTAGGCGGCCAGCATCACGTTGGGCTTGTCGGGCGGGACGTATTCCGCGCGGCCCTCGTAGCCGTACAACACAGCTCGGAGCGCTTCTGGCGCCGGGGCGCCGATGTAAGAGCGGTCGGGGTGTGCAATGATGATCCCTTCCCCGGAGATGAGGAATGCACGGCCCGTCTGGCCGATCTGGATCTCATCGATGCGGCGCCAAATATCGCGAAGATCGATCTCGGCGACGAAAATTTGTTGGAGGCTGCCCGTCGGTGTGTGGATGGGGATGCCCATATAGACCACCGGCACCTGATCCGCGCCGATGATGTAGGCGTGTGAAAGATAGAGATCGCCCGCCTGGGCGGCCTCGGCGGCGATGAGGACCTCATCGGGTGGGGAGATGGGCGAACGTTGGATGATGACGCCGGGGGAGATTGTCAGCAGGTCATCGAGCGCTTCGGTGAGGTGGATTAACATCTCGCCCTCGGCATCGAAGAGATAGAAGGCCCGGTAGGTGAGCGGCGCTATCCGGCGCTGTTCGATCATCGCGCGGGCCTGAAGCCGGAGCAGCGCGTCGGAGGCCTCTTCCAGTTGGTAGGCGAAGAGCCGGACGTTGCTCCAGATCGTATTGAATTGCGCGTTGATCTCTTGCGCGACCAGCGACGCCATCTGGCTGTTGCGCTGGTTGACTTCGTGGCGCACGCTGGTGCGGGCGATGCGCAGTGAGAGGTAGCCCAGCAGGATGAGGAAGGTCAGGAGCGTCAGGATGCTGGCCGCCCAGAGTCGGCGGCGGATGCTGCTCTGCCACCAGCGCCGGAGCCAGAGGATCACGGGCGTTACTCCGTGGGGACGTTGACGATGATTTCGCCGGTGATGATCTTCTCTTGGAGATCGTTCAATCGCTGCCGCATCTCATCGGTCACCAAGTCCTCGTTGAAGGGGCCGAGCGAGAGGCCCGCCTCTGCCAGGCCCAGTGAGCGCGCGCCGGGAGTGAAGGCGCCCGCCTTGACCTCCTCGATCAGCGTGAGCACGGCTGTATCGACCCGCTTGGGGCGATTGCCCACGACGTTATCGGGGGCCAGATAGCGTTGGTCGCCGCTGGTACCAATCGTCAGGTGATCGGTTTCTTTGGCGGCCTCGATGATGCCCAGACCCGTCCGCCCGGCGGCGTTATAGATCACATCCGCGCCGGCCTCGTATTGAGCGAGCGCCAGGGCTTTGCCTTGCTCTGGATCGGTGAAGGCGTCGGCCATCTCCGCCAGGACCGCGACGTCGCGGTTCTCGTAGGCCACGCCCTGCCGATAGCCGCTTTCGATGCGCCGGATGATGTCGATGTCCATCCCCCCGATGAAGCCCACGGCGTCGGTCTCGGTCAGCATTGCGGCCAACACGCCCATCAGGAAGTCGCCTTCCTGCTCGCGATAGACGATGGAGGCGACATTCTGCTCTTCGACGATGCCATCGATGATGGCGAAGTTGCGCTCCGGGAATTCGGGCGCGACTGCCGCGATATGGGCCACGCACTCGAATCCGACGCCGATGATCAGATCGTACTCTTGCCGCGCCCAGTTGCGCAGCGTCTCCTCGTTATCCCCCGCCGAGGTGTAATCCGCCGTCTCGAAGCGGATGTTGTGTTGCTTCTGGGCCTCCTGCAATCCGGCATAGGCCGAATCGTTGAACGAACGATCTCCCAGCCCGCCTTGGGCGAGCAACATGCCCACGTTGAGCACGCGCTGGCTCGTCGGCTGCGGCGTAGCGCATCCGCTCAATATACTCATCATACTCATCATACTCATCAATAGAAGGACAATGAGCAGTGTGGAAGTTAGATTGCTTTTCATAGTCTGGCTCCTTTGTTTGGCTCCGTTTAATTTCAGCTTGGACTTTACGGCGTAGGCCGCGCCCTGCTTTACTTTGTAATCAACGGCAGGAAGACTTGATGCCGGGCGACGGCGCGACCGACGAAGGCGACGTCGATGGTCTGGATGGCGTGGAGCGTCTGCGCCGGTGAGGTGGCCGTCACGGTGATGACGCCATCGGCCAGGGGGCCAAGCAGGGTGATGGTCAGCGACCCGAAGTCTGGCGGGGCGACGCTGAAGCTCTGCGGCGTGACGCCCTCGGCGCGGTTGAGCGAGAATGGGCCATCGCTCGCCGCCTGCCAGGTGAGCGGGTCGTCGGTGGTCGTGTTGCGCGGGCGTAGCGTGTAGCGCGTGGGAATCCAGACCTGATCGGTGATGCTGTAGGTGAAAGTGATCGCTGCCGGCAGCCCGCCCAAGGCGGGCGTCCGCACATCCAACGTCACCGGGATCGTCTGTGGGCTGTTTTGCGTGCCGGGCGGGTCGGTGACGGTGATGGTGAGGGCGCCGGTGTAGACGCCATCCGCCATCCCCGCGAGGTTCTGAGGCTGCACGCTCAGCGATTCCGGCGTGACGCCCGTGCTCGGCGTGATGTGGAGCCACGGCGCGTCCGTCGTCGCCTGCCACGTCAGCGACGAGCTGGCGTTGAGGTCCACCGGCGTCAGGGCGTGCTGCGTGGGCGTCGAAGCTTGGGAGGCCGTGCTGTAGGTGAACGCCAGGTTGGCCGGAAGGCCGCCCAGTTTAGGCGAGCGATCTTTCTGGAAGATGTGCTCCGGCAGGCCGACGAAGGCGTGATCCCACCCGGCTACATCTCCGCTGAGCCACAGATCGTAGCCGGTTTGCGGATAGCTCTTAGCGTGAAATTCGCTCTCGCGAAAGGGATAGGTCGCCTTGAAGATCGCGCCGTTGGTCTTGCGATTTGCCGGATCGGCCAAAAGCTGGTTGATGAGGTTGGCCGCCGACCGGAAGTAGTTGTTGGCGAAGTAGGTGCGCATTCCCAGATCGACGAATGGCTCGGCGTACATCTGAACCCGGCGCTGGGCCTCGGTGAGCGACAGTTCGGATTCCCCGGCGGCCGATCCGGCGGCGAAGCAGACGTGGCTGAGGATGACGGCGCTATCCTCCGCCAGCCAGCCATCGAGATCGGTGCGGATCTGATCCGGCGAGATGTAGTGGTTGGAGCGGAGCCAGAAGCCGCCGACCCAGGTGGGGGTGGGCATCGAGCCGCTGTAGACGCCGTGGCCCATATAGATGATGAACTCCGCGCCCTCGGCGGCGGCGACGATATCGGCCCAGGTGAAGTTCCACTCGCCGTGATAGAATTTATGCACCGTGACCCCGTGATTGTGTAGCGCTCGGATGGCGGTGTCCATATCGCTTTTGTAATCCTCGGTGTAAGCGCCTACGTCGCCCACGATGGCGACGGCGTTGAGGCTCGTCGCTGCTAACATAGGGGCGGTGACGCGGAGGCGCGTCCGGTCGAGCGGCGTGAAACTCACGTTGTCTGGCGCTTCGATGTGGCTGGAGAGGGCCAGGATCGGGGGCGCAGCATCTGCGGGCGCGGCGACGTTCGCGGCGGCCCTCGGTGGGGATATGCTCCCGCTCAGGGCCAAGACGGCGATTAAGCTGCTAATTAAGATCCACCGGGTAAGTTTTTGATTTATCATTTGTATATCACTCGCAAAATAAAAGTTAAATTGAAAACTATGACGTTGTGATGGGCCGATGCTCCTGTGTTGGCAGGAATCATACTCGATTTCTAGGTTTTCACAATAAGACCCCGTACGTAAAAAGCCGCGCTCTTTCGAGAGCGCGGCTTTGATTTCGCAATTACTCGGCCTGGCGCAGCTACATTCCCCGGACTCGCTTGCCTAACTTGGCCAGGCGGCTGCTCATCGCGTAACCGGGCACCTGGAACTCCTCACTCAACTGCTCCAGCGAGATAAAGGGGCGCCGGGCCGCTTTCATCACCCACTCGGTGGGAATGAGGATATTAGCAGCGAAATAACGCGCCGCATCATTGCTGTAGGGATACTCCTGCTTCCAATTCCGGCTGGCGCGGCAGACCTCGCGATAGAGCAAGCGCGCCATCGCCATCCGATATTCGTATCGATGCTCTCCGATGCCGAAAACCAGCGAAAGATCGCTGATATCGATGCTATTGAGTCCCTCTGGCGGATTGGACAGGATCTTCTCGATGGGCACCGGCGGTTCGTGAAAGTTGTAGTTGGAGAGAATACCCTCCGCAAGTTTATCGATTAGGGCTTGGTCTTGTTTTGAGATACCCACTTAAATCTCCTCCACTAGATCACGAAATTCTTTGAATGGAATGCCGGTCAATGTCTGCGTTTTGCCCATCCCCAGGGATTGGATGATGAGCGCGACCTTGGTGGCCGTGCCGGCGTCGGGCGCGTCGAAGATATTCAGAAAATCGAACTCTCCGAGCAGGGCGTAGCTGGCGATGCGCTGGACGCGCGGACATTCCTTGATCAGCCGTTGATCCAATTCCTGGTCAATCACGGAGAGCGACTTGATTTCACCGGGGCTACGGAGGGAAAATTTTGAGAGCATAATAAAAATTGCCATGATTTACCTCCCTTGGGCACGTTCTCATTATATAATACTTTCGAGAAAATGCACTACTGTTTGGGGCCAGATATAGGGTTTTCCCATTTTGTAATTACGCCTCATTTGCTCCAAGCGGATTGCTAAATCCGCGCGTCTGGGGCATATTTTGAACGTGTTTTTAGCTTGCGCAAGAAAAACGGGGATCTGGCGATCCCCTTGGAGCGAGAATGGGAAAGCCCTAGGGTCAGATAAGCAATGTAATGCAATGTAATGCCATGCAGGGCCGTTATCCCGTGCGCCCGAATTGGCGCGCTAACCGCTCCGTCGAAATTTGCAGGATTGTGGGTCGGCCGTGGGGACATGTGCGCGGATTCTTCGTGCGCTCCAAATCTCGTAGGAGATGCTTCATCTCCTCGGTGGAGAGCACCTGGCCGGCCTTGACCGCCGCGCGTTTACAGATGTGGAGCACAATCTTCTCCTCCAGCGCTGTGCGGATGGGCGAATGGGCCGCCGCACTTGCCTCAGTACTCGCGGCCAGGTCGATGAGCAACTTGTCGGGTTCAAGCTCCGGCAACTGCGCGGGCATCGCGCGCACCAAGAAGGTGTGGGGGCCGAAAGGCTCCACCTCGATGCCCAAGGATTGCAGCGTGGGCAAGAGCGCCTCAAGCTGATCCGCCTCATCGGGCGGCAGCGTCACCGACTGCGGCTCCAGCAGGGGCTGCGCCGGCACATCGCCCGTGGCCCAGCGGGCCGTCATCTGCTCGTAGAGGATGCGCTCGTGCGCGGCGTGCTGATCGATCAGATAGAGGCCATCCGGCCCTTCGGCGATGATGAACATCGATGTGACCTGCCCGATGACGCGCAGCGGCGGCAGCGAGGACGAGGATGATGCGATTGGAGCTTCCCCCTCGGCCTGGGCTGTCGGAGTTGCTTCCGTCTGATCCGCTGGCGGCGTGGTGGCCGCCTGGGTTGGGCGCTGCGACGTATCAAACTCGATCTGGCGGCCCTGGGGTTGGAGCTGCGAGAGTTTGGAGCGCAGCGCGGCGTTGCCCCGGGGCTGCTCCGCGCGATCCTCATCCGGTTCCCACGTCGCGGCCGCCGGCGCCTGCTCGATGACCGTCGCGCGGACGGCGCGCTGCACCGCGCGGAACGCTGCGTCCCCATCGCGGAAGCGCACCTCCGTCTTGGCCGGATGCACGTTGACGTCCACTTCCTCCGGCGGCATCGTCACCTCCACAAAGGCCACGGGATAGCGCTTCGTCGGCAGCAGCGTGTGATAGGCCTGGATCACGGCGTAGGTGAGGCGCAAATCCTCCACCCAGCGCCCGTTGATGAAGAGCGTGATGTACCCTCGGTTGGCGCGATGCACCGTCGTCGGCCCGACGAATCCGCGCACCTGGATCGGCTGCTCGGCGCTCACATCGTCGCGGATCTCCAGCAGACTGCTGCCCAGATCCATGCCGTAGACCGCGACCAAGGCCGCCTGCGGATCGCCGCTGCCGGAGGTTGCCAGCACCTCGCGCCCGTTCTGCGTCACGTGGAACGCGATCTCCGGGTAGGCGATGGCGTAGCGTGTGAGGAAGGCGTCGATATACTTGCGCTCGGTGCGCTCGGTGCGCAGGAACTTGCGCCGCGCGGGCACATTGTAAAAGAGATCCTCGATGATCATCTCCGTACCGACGGGGCGACCGATGGCCGTGGTGGAGACGACCTTCCCGCCCTCCAGGCGCAGGCGCGCGCCGACCTTCTCATCGACGTGGCGGGTGGTGCAGGTGACGCGGCTCACGGAGGCGATGCTGGCCAGCGCCTCGCCGCGAAAGCCCAACGTCGCGATCCGCTCCAGATCGGTCGCCGTCTCCAGCTTGCTCGTCGCGTGGCGCTTGAACGCCAACGCTGCCTCCTCGCGCGGAATCCCGCACCCATCATCCTGAATGCGGATGCGCTTTTGCCCGCCATCGACGATATCGATCTCCACGCGCGTAGCGCCGGCGTCAAGGCTGTTCTCCACCAACTCCTTCACCACCGAGGCCGGGCGCTCCACCACCTCGCCCGCCGCGATCCGCGCCGCTACTGATTCCGAAAGCACTTTAATTGGCATATAGGGGATTGTAGCGCGGAGGGAGCTAAATTGCAAGGCGCGGGTTTCGCATTTAGATTATGCAGAGCCGTGACCGCGTGTTTGACAAATCTCGGTCTTTTGGTACGATATATAAAATATTCTTTATTAAAGCTGGCTTTATGGATATGATAACCTATACCGATTGGCCCGAAGAGGAAATACAGCGACGCTCCCAAGCGCTGAAGATCTTGAAATCGGCGCTGCGGCTGCGGATTTTGGCCGCGCTGGCCGAGGCGGATTCCAACGTCACGGACTTGGCGGCCCACATCCGCGTGAGCCAGCCGCTCCTTTCCTGGCACCTCAACCAACTGCGCCAGGCCGAATTCGTCACCTCGGAGCGGCGCGGGCGCCAGGTCCGCTACCAGTTGGATCGCGGCGCATTGCGCGCTGTGTTACACGATGTGGAGACCTTGTTGGGTCTCGAACCAGAACCTAATGCCACTATATCACAGACAGGAGAGAGTATAAACAATGAGTGCGAAGAAACAAGATAAAATTCGAGTTGCGATCATTGGGGTGGGGAACTGCGCGTCGGCGTTGGTGCAGGGCGTGCACTTTTATCGGGATGCGCCGGATGATGTCTTCATCCCCGGCTTGATGCATCCGCGCGTGGGGCCGTATCACGTGGGCGATATCGAGTTCACGGCGGCCTTCGAGGTGGACGCCAACAAAGTTGGCAAAGATCTGTCGGAGGCGATCTATGTCAAGCCCAACAACACGGCCAAATTCGCCGATGTCCCTAACTTAGGCGTGAAAGTCTCGCGCGGGATGACCCACGACGGCCTGGGTAAATATCTCTCGCAAATTATTCAGAAGGCGCCCGGCCCCACCGCCGATATCGTGGGCATCCTCAAGGAGACCAAGACCGATGTCGTGGTCAATTTCCTGCCCGTCGGCAGCGAGATGGCGACCAAGTGGTACGTCGAGCAGGTGTTGGATGCGGGCTGCGCCTTCGTCAACGGCATCCCCGTCTTCATCGCGCGTGAGGAATACTGGCAGCGCCGCTTTGCCGAGCGCGGCTTGCCCGTCATCGGCGACGACGTGAAGAGCCAGGTCGGCGCGACGATCCTGCATCGCGTGCTCTCGCGTCTCTTTGTGGATCGCGGCGTCCGCGTGGATCGCACCTATCAGCTCAACTTCGGCGGCAACACCGACTTCATGAACATGTTGGAGCGCGAGCGCCTGGAGTCCAAGAAAGTCTCCAAGACCTCGGCGGTCACGAGCCAACTGCCCTACACCCTCGATCCGCACGACATCCACGTTGGGCCGAGCGACTACGTCCCCTGGCTGGAGGATCACAAATACTGCCACATCGTGATGGAAGGCACGACCTTCGGGAACATCCCGCTCAAACTGGAACTCAAGTTGGAGGTCTGGGACAGCCCCAACAGCGCGGGCGTCATCATCGACGCGATTCGCACCGCCAAGTTGGCGCTGGATCGCAACCTGACCGGCGCGATTGTTGCGCCCTCGGCCTACTTTATGAAATCGCCGCCCAAACAATTCACCGACGACGAGGCGCGCGAGAATCTCGAAGCCTACATTCGAGACGAGTTCGACGCCACACTGCCGGCATAAAGGGGAATTTAGAATGACGAATTGCTTTTTTATTCTAAATTCGCAATTCATCATTCTAAATTCTAAAACAAGGTTGAGAGAATGGCACAACTAAAAGCGGAGCGATATGAGACTTTGACGGATTGGTTACGCACGCAGGCGAAGGTAATCACCTATCCCGTGGCGCGCGTGTTGCATCAGTGGGGCGTGCATCCCAACCTCGTGACCCTGCTGGGATTCTTGGGATGCGCGGGGGCCGCCGGCGTGGTTGCGATGGGGTACGCGCGGGTGGGAGGCGTACTCCTGGCGCTGGCCGCCTCCTTAGACGCCTTCGATGGCGCGTTGGCGCGCTTTGCGGGCGTCGATAGTCGTTTCGGCGCCTTCTTCGATTCGACGTTGGACCGGCTCTCCGATGGCGCCGTGATTTTGGGCATCCTCTGGTGGCAATTGCCCACCGCTGATCCCGTGATGGCGCCGTTGCTTTTCCTCCTTCTGCTCGGCGCTGTGATGGTCAGCTACACCCGCGCGCGCGCCGAAGGCGCAGGATTCAGTTGCAAAGTCGGCTTGCTGACGCGGGTGCCGCGCGTCGTTTTGCTGACCTGGGGGCTGATCTCCGGCTGGATTTTTCCGATGGTGATCGTGATGGTCGTCTTGTCGTGGTTCACCGTCTTCCAGCGAATTCTGTACGTCTACCGCGCATCCCGGCAAGATTCATAATTACCCACCTGACAGTTTTCTGTAATTTAGAATTGCGAATTGCGAATTGCGAATTGCGAATTGCGAATAATGCTATTGAGTAAAGATTCAAAATTCTAAATTCGCAATTCTAAATTGTAAGATACACCCCCAAGATGGAGAACTTCTCCGCTGAAAGATCTAAAAAATCCGTGTGATCCGTGAAAATCCGTGAGCTGTTTTCTAAAAGTGTCCGGTAGCTAGGATTCATGATATAATCCCCTTGATGAATTGGCTAAAACAAAATCAAGGGAAAATATATGGGCTGTTGGCGCTGATCCTGTTGCTCATCCCCGCGATGATGTGGGGGGCGCACCGGGCGCAGTTGCCCTGCTCGCACGATAACGATCTGCATTACTATCGGGTCACGGCCATCGTCTCTGCTTTCCGGCAAGGCTGGCTCTTCTCCCGCTGGGTGCCGAATCTGGCGCTCGGCTACGGCTATCCCTTCTTCAATTTCCGGGAGCCGGCGCCGTACCTGGCGGGCGCGGCGCTCTATCTTTTGGGGATGCCGTTGCCGCTGGTGCTGGGACTGTTCTACGCGCTCAGCTTCTTAGCGGCGGGATGGGGCGCCTATGTCCTCGCGCGCGATCTGTGGGGCGATCCGCGCGCGGGTTGGATTTCGGCGGCAGCCTATGGCCTGGGGCCGTACCTCCTGATGGATGCCCTGCGGCGCGGCAACCTGCCGGAATCGGTTGCACTGGCCCTGCTCCCCTGGCTGATGATCTCCTTCCGCCGCCTGATCCTGAAGGGCGGACGCGGGCCATTCCTGGCCTCGATAGGACTGTTAGCGACGCTCTTCCTCAGCCACAACATCTCCTCGCTGCTCTTCGCGCCCTTTTTGGGCGGCTATGTGATACTTCTTGCCTGGTTTCATCGCAAGCGAGGCGCCTGGCCGTGGGCTTTCGGCGCGGTGGCGGTAGCTGTCGCCCTGACCGCGTGGTTCTGGGGGCCGGCGCTGCTGGAACAGGACACGGTCCAGTTGCACCTCTCGCGCACCACGCGCAACAACGACTTCCACTATAACTTCGCGACCTGGCGCGAGATGATCTTCACGCTGCCCGCGCCTCACGATCCCGACTTCCTCAATCCGCCGATGCGCGTGCCGTTGGGCGCGATGCGCTTTGCCTTAGCAGTCGTTGGCGTCGTCGTGGGCCTGTGGCGCGGCGCGGATAATGAACGTCGCACTTTGACCGCCTACTTCGCCGTGATGACGATGGGTTACCTGTGGATGAGCACCGCAGCCTCCGTGCGAATCTGGGAAACTGTGCCAATGCTGCCCTTCATCCAATTCCCGTGGCGCTTGATCGGCCGTGCCCTCCTCCCGGCCTCCCTCCTTGCCGGTTTGGCCGTCCATTCGCTTCGCCCTTCACGCAATACGCAATACGCAATACGCAATACGCAATACGTTTCCCATCTAGCGCTTTACATTCTCCTCACACTCCTCGTCATCTCCACCTGGCCCCTCACCTTCCCGCCCAAGGGTATGTGCGAGATGGACGCTTTCCCCGATATGACCCACGTCTACGCCTTCGAGCGCGCGGGCTGGATGGGCGTCGATCCGGAGGGCAGCTATTTCCCCGTCTGGGTGGAGGAATATCCCACCGATCCGGCCTTGGCCGCGGTCTTCGTCCGGGGCGAAACCCCGGAACGCCTCGATCCGGCGTCCTTGCCCAACGGCGCGGAGATCCTCAGCGCCGACTATCGCCCCCTGCGCGCCGAGCTGACCTTAGCCGCGCCGCAGCCCTTCGAGGCGCGTTGGCTGGGCTTCTACTACCCCGGCTGGCATGTGACCATCGACGGCGCGCCCGCCGAGATCCGCCCGGAGCCAAAGACCGGCCTGCTCCGCTTCACCGTGCCGGAAGGCGAGCACCGCGTCATCGTCCGGTTCGGCGCGACGCCGTTGCGCCTCACCGTGACCGTGATCTCGATCTTAGGCGTGCTGGCCCTGCTCGTGGCGGCCGGCGTCCTGCGGCAGCCGCGCAAGCTCCTGATTGTTCGTAGTCAGGCACGGAATGAAATGGAGTGCCGTGCGCCCCTGTTCATTTTAGCTTTGATCCTGCTCTTCATCCGATTAGCGATTGTGCCGCGCGTGGACACGCCCGTGCGTCGCGCTCGCCTCTCGACGCCCGGCTTGCCGGAGGTCGCGACGCCGCTGCATCAGCCCTTCGAGGGCGAGATGACGCTGTTGGGCTTCGAGGCGCCCGCTGCGACGTTGGCGGGCGACGCCGAGATGCAGGTCGATCTGCTGTGGCAGGCGCGTGGCGTTCCGCCGGAGGAGTACCGCTCGATGGTGCTGCTGATGGATGCGCAGGATCGCGCGTGGAGCAGTGGGGGATCGTTCCGCCCGCGCGGCCACGAGCCGGCGCCACCCACGACGATGTGGCTGCCGGGCGACTACGCCTACGATCCACACATCATCACGCCGCTGCCGGGCACCCCGCCGGGCGACTATCGCGTGGTGACGGCCCTCTTCGATAAGGAGACGCTGACGCCCGCCTCGGTCTTGGGGCCGGAGGGCGATCCCCAGCGTCACGATCTGACCTTGGGCGCGGTGCGGGTCACGCGGCCCGCGCACCCTCTCAGCCTGGCCGCGCTGCGCGTCCCTTCGGAGGCGACGATGCAAACCTGCGGCGCGCTGGGCCTCTGGTCGATGGAGATCGACCGCGAGCAGGCCGCGCCCGGTGAGGAGGTGGCCGTGCGTTGGGTCTGGGAGCGGCTCGCAGACGGTGAAACAGGCGAATCGAATGGAGAGGCGTGGGACACGGCACAACTGACCCTCCAGGATGCTTCGGGGGCCGTGGCCCAGGAATGGCAGTTGCCGCCCGCGACGGCGTGGTGGCCGGTGACGGCGTGGCGCGCGGGCGAGCGTTGGGTGGGTCGCCACGTCGTGCGATTACCCGGCGGCCTGTCGGATCAGCCTTACACGCTGGCCGTGTCGGGGCCAGGGTGCGAATCGCCCTTGGCCGAGGCGTCACTATCGGTGATCGCGCCGGAGCGGTCGTGGGCCGTGCCGGAGACCCTGTATCCCGCCGACGCCGTCTTCGCAGAGAAGATTGAGCTTGCGGGCTACCAGATCACGCCCGCGCCTTCAGAGGTGCCCATCCAGCCGGGCGATTCCGTGAAAGTGACCTTGGCGTGGCAAGCCTTAGACGAGATGGATGAATCGTACCACGTCTTCGTGCATCTGCGCGATGAGACGGGCCGGATGGTTGCGCAGGACGATGGCATTCCGGCGGGATGGGCGCGCCCCACGACGGGCTGGGCGTCGGATGAGGTGGTTGTGGATGAGCGGGAGATCGCGCTGCCGCGTGAGATGGCGCCCGGCGCGTACACATTGCACGTGGGCTGGTATCTGCCCGAAGGCTTACGCTTGTTCACGCGAGATGGGGAGGATGGTGTTGTCCTGGCGACCCTTCAAATCGCGCCGACTGATTAACTCGCTGGGGCCGTGGGTCGCGCTGGCGTTGCTGGGCCTCATCACCGGCGCGCCGCTCCTCTCCACCACGCACGTCCCCGGCGGCTACGACACCACCTTTCACCTGTGGCGCGCCGTGCAGGCCGAGCGCCTGCTGCGCCACGGCTGGCTCTGGTCGCGCTGGGCGCCGGATATGGCGCGCGGCTTCGGCTATCCCCTCTTCGTCTTCCAGGGGCTGCTCTCGGCGCAACTCGCGGCGGGATTGCGCATCATCGGTCTGGATTGGACGACCGCGCTGAACGCGACCTATCTGCTGGGGCTGATCGGCTCCGCGGGGGCCGTCTTCCTCCTGGCGCGCGCGCTCTGGGGCGATGAGTCGCCCGACGACTTGGCGGGTTGGGGCGCGGCGGCGCTCTTCCTCTTCGTGCCCTATTACCTCTACGTCGTCTACTATCGCGGCAGCCTGGCCGAGACCGTCGCGTGGATCTTCCCGCCGCTGGCGCTCTGGGGCCTCACGCGCTGGATTGACGGCCGCGCGCGTGGGGGCTTGATCGTCGGCGCGGGCGCGCTGGCCGCGCTGGCGATGACCCATCCCGTCTCCCTCTACCTCTTCGCGCCGCTCCTCGTCGTGTGGAGCGTGGCAGAGGCATTGGCCCAAGATCGCGAGTCGCTGGGGCGGGCGTTGGGTCGCGCCGTGCTCCTCTTAGGGCTGGGGCTGGCGTTGGGCGCGTTCGCCTGGTTGCCCGGTCTGATCGAGCGCGAGTACGTGCAGTTGGGACGCGCGACCGGCCCATGGGTCTTCGACTATCGCGCGAATTTCCTGCCTTTTTCGCACTTATTGGCCCTGCCCCGCGCGGCCGATCCCCGGTTGATCAACGACTGGCCCGCGCGCGGCGTTGGCAGCCTCTTTGCCTTGGCCGCGCTGCTGGGATGGGCGACCTGGCCGTTGCATCCCCGGCGGGGCCGCATCCGGCTGATGGCGCTGGGCGCGAGCGCTCTGGGCTACCTCTGGCTCAGCACCTCGCTCTCCCGCCCGCTGTGGGACGCGCTGCCAATCCTGGCCGCTTTCCAATTCCCCTGGCGATTTCTGGCCCCGGCGACGCTCGCGCTCGTGCTGGTGATCGGCGGTGGGCTGCGCGCGCTGGCTGTCCAGCGGTGGGGCCATTGGCTGGCACTGGCCGTGATCGCGGCGTTGGCCGTGGCTCACTGGGGATGGCTCTATCCGCTGCCGGGTAAGCTCCCCGCGCCGGCAGATGTGGCCGGGATGATGCAGTGGGAGCGCGCGACCGACACCGTGGGCACGACGGCGGGCAACGAGTTAGCCCCGCGCTGGATGCAATCCTTGCCCGATTGGGAGCATCCGGCGTCCGCCGCGTTGCGCGCGGGTGAGATCCCCGCCCGGCTGGATTTGGCGGCGCTGCCGGCTGGCGCGCAGATCCAAGACGCCGCGTACGGGCTGATGTCGGGCGAGATGACGATCACGACCCCCGAAGCGTTCCGCGCGCGTTGGTTTGTGCACTACTATCCCGGCTGGCGCGTCGAGATCGATGGCGCGCGGGTTGATGCGGGGCCGGATCCGGCGACGGGCTGGCTCGCGTTCGACGTGCCGGCGGGCGCGTCCACCGTGAAGGTCACCTTTGGCG
>CAZCAI010000063.1:0-1372 GCA_964496595.1 uncultured Anaerolineales bacterium | reverse complement strand
TGGCCTTGATGGGCCTCAAATTCTTCGTCGCGGATCGATACCCCGTGCTGTGGCGATCCACCCGCTGGCAGGCGGAGGGCAGCCTGCGCGGCGTCGCGCCGCCCCGCGATGTGCGCTTCGGCGAGCAAGCCGTCCTGTTGGGCATCGAGCCGCTGCCCGCCGCCGTCGCGGGCGATGCCGCGCCGACCCTGACGCTCTACTGGCGCGCGCTTAACCCAGATGCGCGGGAGTGGCGCGTGGGCATGCGATTGGTCGGCCCGGATGGTTCAGCGTGGGCCGTGGGCGTGCGTCCCACGCGCTGGGGGCGGGAGCCGCCGCCCCTGGCTGAATGGCCGCGCGACCGCTACGCGCGCATGGACTACGTGCTGGAGCTGCCGGCGGGCCTGCCGCCCGGCGCTTACGAGATGCGCCTTTCGCTCTTTGATCGCGCGACGCTGGCGCCGGCCTCGGTGCTAGACGCGGGGGGCCATCCCCAGGGGCCGGATTTGGTCTTGGGCACGATCACGGTGACGCGCCCGACGCGCACGCCGAGCCTGGCTGCCTTGGGCGTCCCCGCCGATGCGACGCCCCAGAGGTGTGATGCCTTGCGCTTGTGGTCGTTCATGGCGGATCGGGCGCAGGCCGCGCCGGGGGATCTGGTGGCGCTGCGCTCGGTGTGGGAGGCGCAGTCCGCGCCCTCGGTAGATCAATATACGATGACGCTGACGCTAGACAAATCAGGCCCGTTCGTAGTTAGGCACGAAATGAAATGGAGTGCCGGCCCTCCGGTCGCCGGCTGGCCGGTCGAACAGTGGCGCGCGGGCGAGCGCTGGGTGGGGAAGTCTGCCGTGCGGCTGCCGGGATCGCTGACCGGCGGCGACTATCGTTTGACGGCCAGCTTGCCCGGCTGCCCCGACCTGGCCTCCGCGCCGCTGACGGTCGTCGCGCCGGAGCGCCGGTGGACGGTCCCCGATGATTTCATCTCCGAAGAGGTGGATGTACCGCTGGGGGACGATGTGCGCCTGGTCGGCTATCACATCGAGCCGGAGGAGATTGTGCCCGGCGGGCAGGTGGAGGTGCGTCTGGCCTGGGAGAGCCGCGCGGAGATGGCGGTCTCGTATCTCGTCTTCGTCCACGTCCTGGACGACGCGGGGCAGATCATCGCGCAGAACGATGGCGAGCCGGCCGGCTGGACCCGTCCGACGACGGGCTGGGCCGTGGGCGAGATCGTTCTAGATGAAAGGCCCCTGCACATCCCCGGGGAAACGCCGCCGGGTCGCTATCGCGTCCGCGTGGGGATGTACGAGGTCGATGGCCCGCGCCTGGTCACGCCGGCGGGCGAGGATGGGATCACACTGAGGGAGATTGTGGTCTCAGAGTAGGTTTCACCTTC
>CAZCAI010000062.1:0-25913 GCA_964496595.1 uncultured Anaerolineales bacterium | reverse complement strand
CCTTATTTGAATAGAAACCGGCTCTGTTTGAACGTTTTCCTTCAAAAATAAGGTACGAAGCTCTCCACGCTGAATTGCACCGGAAATACCTCGGTCAGTGGGTCGCCATGCACAACCAAGCTGTGGTGGATCATGATCAGGATCGTGTCGCCCTATACCGGAGGATTCGCGCCAAATATGGACGAACGGCGGTCCTGTTGCGCCAGGTGACGGAGCATCCCCACGAGGAGATTTGGCTGCGGACACCCAGTACAGGGAATGTGATGCTATGAAGTTCCTCTACGATCTTGAATATTTCCCGCCAGCACCGAGTATTGAAATCCATCTCGGCGTGTTGGATGAGGCATTTAGAGTGGGGCCTTTGCGTGCTTTGGTAGATACCGGAGCAGATGTAACCATTGTGCCACAACATTCTATTCGGCTTTTGAAGGCTCAGGTGGATGACCGCAAGTATTTGCGTACGCCCTGGGGCGAACGTAGAGTCGTAGATATTCACTTCTTAGATATGGGCATTGGCGATATCGATTGCCTTGTGTTGAGATTGTTGCCGATGATTTGGGGGAGGGCGTGATTTTGGGGCGCAATGTCTTGAATAAGCTGGTTGTGATGTTAGACGGCCCAAAGCAAGTGCTTGAGATATTGGATTGAGAGATCTATGTCTATGGTAGCGGCCTTGAACACGACGCTGGCGCCTGCTTGAGATGATTTTCCATGATCCTCCATGGGCCGGTTGCCGTTTCATCCCCGAAAAATCATTGTAACTCTCCAGAAGCCATGCTATACTGAAGGTCAAATCCCAAACGAGCTTACACCTGATACGAGGAGGATAAGTATGAAAGTCGTGATTCCCGCCAATGGCGTCGATTTAGATGCTCCCACCAGCCCTATTTTTGGGCGCTGTGAGACCTTCGTCTTTGTTGATTCGGACACCCTGGAAGTTGAGGCCGTCTCTAACGTGGGGAAGGAGGCGCGGGGCGGTGCGGGAGTGCAGGCGGCGCAATTGATTTTGGATCGCGGCGCAGAGGCGGTCATCGCTCGCAGATTGGGGCCTAACGCCTTCAACGCCATTCAAGCCGCCGGCGTGCGCGTCTATGTATTGGACGGCGCGACTGTGCGCGAGGCCATTCAGAACTTCCAAGCCAAACGCCTGACGCGCCTTTAGCGGCATCCTCATTTAGAAAACCTGCGCTCGCGACGGCTCAAATGATAGTCCGACCATCAAACGAGCGCCTAACCCACCACCTTTAAGGGCCACCGATGCTTACAATTATCGTTTTGGCGTCTAAGTTCCGCTGAAAAAACAGTGGGTGTTTCTAGTGGCGACGCTTGCATCAGTAGGTTTTTCTGAGTTTACACCCTTAATTTGCATCTTGTTACGCAAGAAGGAAAAGTACTTGACACCTGTCAGGAAATTCCTTATAATGAATTTGTCTCACCCTCAGTGACCCCAAGGCTCGTTCAATATCAACATCTTAAGTAGTCTATCTCTCACTAAGACCAACATTGTTGTTTATCATCATCTAAAGACACCGAGCCAATATGGAGCCTATTTTATCTACTATCCAAATTTCCACGGATTTTGTCACCACTTTTGCGGGACAGGTCGTTTATCTGTCTTGATAGCACAACGCGCCTGACTGTGGCGTGTTGTGCTTTTTTTCTTAACCCCTTTCTTGGAGGAAGATGACTATGCTAATTGCACGAATCGTCGGATCGGCGGTATCTACGATCAAGGATGATAAGTTACGCGGTCTTAAATTATTGGTTGTCCAAGAAGCTACGCCGTCCGATGAGTTGCGAGGCGAGCCTTTCGTCGCTGCTGATACGGTCGGGGCGGGTGAAGGCGAGTTGGTGCTGGTCGTGATGGGCAGTGCGGCGCGCCAGACCGATAAGACCGCCGATTATCCGGTCGATGCTGCAATTATCGGCATTCTGGATTCACTTGAAGTCGCCGACGAGGTCACCTTCCGCAAGAGCTGATTAAGGATCAATGGCAAGTGGGAATTTTCCGCTTGCCATTTTTAATTTGGTTCGATCTTTGGCTCTCATGAAAGAAGGCGCAACAAATTGCTGGTAGCTTTCTGATTGGGTTTAGATGGCCTCTTTGAGCAATTATTTTTTTGAGGCGATCATTCTTCTCTTTGACCTATGCCAGACTATCGAGATTATGCCACAAGGACCACAAGGACCACAAGGAAAAGTACAAATAGAATGTACAAAGGAAATGTATAGATGAAACTGAAAGCGACGCTGTTCGGGCATACTTTTACATTTAGCTCTATGAAGGAAGTGTTCGCCAAGGCTAATGAGCAGAAATCCGGCGACGAATTGCTGGGGATTGCCGCCGAGACCGCGACGGAACGGGTGGCGGCGCGCTATGTGCTCAGTGAGCTGACGTTAGAGAATATCCGCAATTATCCGGTGATTCCTTACGAAGAGGACGAAGTCAGCCGCGTGATTGAGGATGACGTTAATACCACCATCTTCAATGAGATCAAGCACTGGACGGTGGGGGAGTTGCGCGAGTGGATTCTGGATCATAACACCACATGCGACGACATCCTCCGGGTGAGCCGGGGACTGAATTCCGAGATGATCGCGGGCGTCGCCAAGCTGATGTCCAATATGGATTTGGTCTATGGGGCGCGAAAAATCCGCATCACTTCCCGCGCTTACACCGAAATCGGGCAAGAGGGGACGCTGGCCTTTCGCTTGCAACCTAACCATCCCACAGATAGCTGGCAGGGCATCCTGGCGGCGATTATGGAGGGGTTGAGTTACGGCTCCGGCGACGCCATCATCGGCATCAACCCGGTGGAGGATACCGTCGAGGGAACCAAGTCCCTGATGCAAAATAGCCACGATTTCATCCAGAAGTGGGAGATCCCTACCCAGAACTGCATTCTTTCGCACATTACGACGCAGATGCAGGCCGTGCGGGAAGGTGGGCCGGCCGCAGTGCTCTTCCAGAGCATCGCGGGCACGGAGGATGCCAATAAATCCTTCGGGGTCACGGCGGCGCTTTTGGATGAGGCCCAAGACTTGATCCGCAAGTTGGGCACGGCGCCTGGCCCCAATCTGCTCTACTTCGAGACCGGGCAAGGGTCCGAGATGGCGGCGGATTGCGATCACGGCGTGGACGAGATGACGCTGGAGGCCCGCACCTATGGCTTTGGGCGCCACTTCGCGCCGTTTATGGTGAACAACGTCTCCGGCTTCATCGGCCCAGAGACGATCTTCGATGGCAAGCAGATCATCCGCGCCTCTTTAGAAGATCACTTTATGGGCAAGCTCCATGGCCTGCCGATGGGCATGGCGCCCTGCTACACCAATCACACCCACGCGGATCAGAACGACCAGGAAATCGCCACGATGTTATTGACCATGGCGGGCGCTAATTACTTTATGGGCGTCCCGGTGGGGGATGATGTGATGCTCAGCTATCAGGACACAGGCTTCCACGATGACGCGACGCTGCGGGAGTTGATGGGGCTGTTACCTGCGCCGGACTTCTACGCCTGGCTGCAAAAGATGGGCATTATGGCCGATGGCCGGCTCACATCGCGAGCTGGCGACGCATCGATCTTTTTGAAGTAGCTTTTGTAGGCGCGAGGCTGAATTGTAACGTTCAAAAGAGGAGGTGCAAGCAACGATAACCAAGAGAGATGGCCGGAGATGTCGTATAGTATGATTTGTGGTTAGGTGTCATTTCCATAAAGTATTTAACCATACAGATAAGGAGGTCTATCTTGAGTATTAACGAAATCATCATCTTCATCATGATGATCTTCATGGTGTTAGGTGCTATTGATCGTATTCTGGGTAATAAATACGGTCTTGGTGAGGAGTTTGAGGAAGGGTTCAATGCTATGGGGCCGCTCGCCTTGGCTATGGTCGGCGTTGTCTCCTTAGCGCCGGTGTTGGCCAATGTGTTGGGCGCGGTGATCACCCCCGTCTACCAATTCCTGGGCGCTGACCCGGCGATGTTCGCCACCACGCTGTTGGCCAATGATATGGGTGGTTATCCCCTGGCCTTGGAGCTGGCCCTTGATCCCCAAGCGGGTCTTTTCGCCGGCATCATCCTCGGCGCGATGATGGGGCCGACCATCGTCTTCTCCATTCCTGTGGCCCTGGGCATCATTGAAAAAGAGGATCGCGGGTGGTTGGCGATGGGGATGTTGGCCGGTTTCATTACCATCCCGCTGGGCTGTATCGCGGGTGGTCTGGTGGCCGGCTGGGGTCTTGGCTTCATCTTGCAAAATCTCGTGCCGGTTGTCATCGTCGCGGCGTTGATTGCCTTTGGCCTATGGCGCATTCCCGAAACGATGACGCGCGGATTCGAGATCTTCGGACGGGGCGTGGTGATTATGATCACCATTGGCGTGGCGGCCATCGTCTGGGAAGAGATGACCGGTATCGTGATCATTCCGGGGATGGCGCCCGTGTGGGATGGCATCCAAATCGTCGGGGCCATCGCCATTATGTTGATCGGCGCGTTCCCAATGGTCAAAGTGTTCGTTAAGGTGGCCGAGAAACCGTTGAAGTCGTTGGGGAAGATGGTGGGGATGAATGATGTGGCGGCGGCCGGTATGGTCGCCACCTTGGCTAACAACATCCCGATGTTTGCCTTGATGAAGGATATGGACAATCGTGGCAAGGTGCTCAACTCAGCCTTTGCGGTGAGCGCCGCCTTCACCTTTGGCGATCACCTGGGATTCACCGCCGGCGTCGAGCCGGATCTGATCTTCGCGATGGTCGTCGGCAAACTGGTGGCCGGCATCACCGCCGTTGCTGTGGCGATGCTCATCGCTCCCCCCGCCGAACCGGAGCCGGCGCCCAAAGAGGTATCGCCGCCGGTTGATGCATCTAGGCCGCCGTTAAGTGAGGAATTGCAGTCGTAAGACTTGCTTACCGCTTTCTTTCTGTAATGGCATTCGCATTGTTCGAGTTCACAAACAACATCTTTTTAAGGAGATTGTACTATGAGTATTCAGATGATCGCTCTTGGGATGATTGAGACCAAAGGATTGGTCGGCGCCATCGAGGCCGCCGATGCCATGGTCAAGGCCGCCAACGTCGTGCTTATTGGCAAAGAGACCATCGGCGGCGGCTATGTCACCGTGATGGTGCGCGGCGATGTAGGCGCCGTCAAGGCCGCGACCGATGCGGGCGCCGCTGCCGCGCAGCGGATCGGTGAATTGGTCAGCGTCCATGTGATCCCGCGCCCCCATGGCGACGTGGAATCCATTTTACCCCAAGTAGAAGAGTCCTAAGCACGGGTAAAGTGATTCTATGGCAGCAACCGGACGTGAACTGATCAGCGTCGGCATTGATGTGGGCACTACGACGACGCAAATCGTCTTCTCCCGGCTCCATGTGCAGGATGTCGCGCGCTTGGGGCAAGTGCCTCGCCTCCAGGTCCAAGCGAAAGATGTGCTCTATCAGAGTCCCATCGTGTTCACTCCTTTACTCTCCCCGGAGGAGGTGGATGTGCCGGCGCTGACGGCTATCGTGCGGGAGGAATACCGGCGCGCCGATTTCAAGGCGGCTGAGGTCGAGACCGGCGCCGTCATCGTCACCGGCGAGATCGCTCGCGCCCGTAACGCCGACGCGATTCTCGAAGCCCTCGCGCCGTTGGCCGGCGACTTCGTCGTCACCGTCGCCGGCCCGAATGTCGAATCGCAAATCGCGGGGCGGGGGGCCGGCGTGGCGGCTTATGCGGCGGAACACTATGCGCAGGTCACCAACGTGGATATCGGAGGCGGCACCGCTAACGCCGCGATCTTCCGGGGCGGACAGCATCTCTCCTCTTCGGCGCTGGCCGTGGGCGGACGGCAACTGGTCATCGAGAAAACCTCCGGCATTGTGAAACACATCGCGCCCTCGGGGCGGATCATCGTTGAAAATCTCAATCTACCTCTCAGGACAGGTAAGCGCGTGGAGTTGGAGACGCTGGAACGATTCTGTCAATGTATGGCCGATCTGACCGCGGATCTCATTGCCGGCGAGGTTAGCGAATTGGGCCAGCTTATCCAGCTCACGCCGCCGCTGCGAGACGCCAAACAATCCTCCGTGATCTTTTTCTCTGGCGGTGTGGGCGCCTACTACTACGATCCTCCCGAAATTAATAATTTGGCCGATGTCTTACGTCACGATGATGTTGGCCCGCTCTTCGCTCAATGTCTGCGTCTTCATCCCCGCATCCGCCAGTGCAACGTGCAACCTCCGGCGGAGACCCTGCGCGCCACCGTGATGGGGGCCTCAAGTCAGACCGTCACCCTGAGCGGCAGCACGATTTGGGTATCGCGCGATTGGCTTCCTTTGCGCAACTTACCTGTGGTCCGCCCGCAACTTTCGTTCGAAGAGCTGTTGCAACCGGATCAGTTGACCGCAGCCTTGCGCTATGCTGGGCAGCGCTGGGATGTGGAAGAGACGCAAGGAAAAATGGCATTGGCAATTGATCTCCCCTCGCGATTAGATCACGCGGGGCTGATGGCGGTGGCGAAGGGTGTAGTTCAGTATGCCGATATGCGCAAGGATTATGCCCGCGATGTCCCGCTGATCTTGGTATTGGAACGTGATTATGCGCAGGCCTTGGGACAGAGCGTCCACGCGCTGCGGCCCGATCTCCCCTTAATCATCATCGATCAGATCGGGTTAGGCGAGGGAGATTTTATTGATATTGGGCTACCCCTCCTCGGAGGACGAGTGGTGCCGGTGTCGGTAAAGACCCTTATCTTTTACCATTCGTAAAACTACCTTTGTTTTCTCTTTTGTTTAAGGAGGACTTACATGCTCCTACGCACTAAGCTTTTTGGTGAAACTTATCAATTTGGCAGCATTAAGGAATTGCTTGCCAAGGCCAATGAGGAAAAGTCTGGCGATCGGCAGGCCGGCATTGCAGCCGAGACCGTGGCCGAGCGGATGGCAGCTAAACATGTCTTGGCCGAAGTGCCGTTGAAGGTGCTGCGGGAAAATCCCGTCGTGCCTTATGAAGAGGATGAGGTCACTCGCGTCATCCAGGACGCCGTCAACGAGACCATCTATAACGAGATCAAGAGTTTGACCGTGGGCGAGTTCCGGGAGTGGATTTTGGCGGATACGACGACCACGGCGATGATCCGCCGGGTGAGCAATGGCCTCACCGCCGAGATGGTCGCGGCGGTAGCCAAGCTGATGTCGAATATGGATTTGATGTACGGCGCCAGCAAGATCCGCTTTACAGCTCATGCCAACAACACCATCGGGGTGCCGGGCACCCTGGCGTCTCGTAACCAGCCCAATCACCCCACCGATTCGGTCGACGGCATCCGAGCTACCATCTACGAGGGCCTCGCCTTTGGCTCCGGCGATAGCGTCATCGGCATTAACCCTATGGACGACTCGACCGATAGCGTCGTGCGTCTGTTGGATATGACCTATGACGTCATCCAGAAGTGGGAAATCCCCACGCAAAACTGTGTGCTGGCGCACGTCACCACCCAGATGGATGCGCTCAAACGCGGTGCGCCGATGGGATTGATGTTCCAGAGCCTGGCCGGGTCGGAGAAGGCCAACAAGGCGTTCGGCGTCACCGTATCGCTGATGGATGAGGCTTACGATATGGCGCAGAAGTACTGCATCTCCGCCGGGCCTAACTATATGTATTTCGAGACCGGGCAGGGAACCGCGCTCTCCGCCGACGCTCACTACGGCGCCGACCAACTGACAATGGAAGCCCGCATCTATGGCATGGCGAAGCGCTATCACCCTTTCCAGGTCAACACCGTGGTGGGTTTCATCGGGCCGGAATACCTCTATGATACCGTTCAAATCACCCGCGCGGGTTTGGAAGATCACTTTATGGGCAAGCTCACCGGCATCTCTATGGGATGCGATGCCTGCTACACCAATCATGCCCGCGCTACCCAGAACGATATTGAGAACTTAGCGGTCCTGCTAACCGCCGCCGGTTGTAACTACTTTATGGGCGTGCCGATGGGTGATGACGTCATGTTGAGTTATCAATGTACCAGCTATCACGATACCGCCGCGCTGCGTCAGCTTTTGGGCTTGCGTCCCTTGCCCGAATTTGAAGCGTGGATGGAGAAGATCGGTTTGATGGAGGATGGTGTGTTGACCGAGAAAGCTGGGGACGCCTCTTTCTTCTTGCAGCGATAAGGAGTTAACTATGGATCAAGTGACAGTGGATATCGAAGCTATCGTACAGGCAGTGGTAAAGGAATTACGCCAACAAGGCGAAGTTCCCTCTTCAAACCCTGCGACAGAATCCGCAGCATCGGGGGATCTGGTTATCGATCTGCCCGACCCCACGCTGCCGGAGTCGCGACGGGCTATCGGGGTGCGGGAACCCTATGATATGGAAGGCCTACGGAATCTCTGCTCGACTACCCCGGCGCGCTTGGGTGTCGGGCGAGCTGGCCCGCGCCCGCGCACGCGCACCTTATTACTCTTTCAATCCGACCACGGTGTTACCCAGGACGCCATCTACGGTGAGGTGTCAGAAGAGGTCAAAGAACAGTTCGATCTCTTTACCGTCCGCACCAAAATCACCGATCGGGATGAGTACCTGCTCCGTCCGGATCAGGGCCGCAAGCTCTCGGATGAGGCGAAAAAGGTTATCGCCGAGCGCTGCGTCAAGAATCCCCAGGTGCAAATTGTGGTGGGTGATGGACTTAGCGCCGCCGCCGTCAACAACAACGTCCCGGAAATCTATCCCGTGATTGAAGAGGGTCTCAAGAGCGCCAACATCAGCATGGGAACCCCCTTCTTCATCGAGTTTGCCCGCGTGGGCGTCATCAACGAGGTCAACGATATCGTCGGCGCGGATATGGTCGTCATCCTCTTGGGCGAACGCCCCGGTCTGGGTGTGGCCGATGCCTTGAGCGCCTACATGGGGCACAAACCCGGCCCCGGCAAGACCGACGCTGAGCGCGATGTCGTCTGTATGATCACCTATCACGGCGGCACCAACCCGCTGGAAGCGGGCGCCTACGTGGTGGAGTTGATCAAGAAGACGCTCAAATATCAAGCCAGCGGCATTGAGCTTAAGAAGAAGATTTCGGATGAGGGTTGACCCGTAGCTAAGTAGAGTTCTATCTCTACAAATTGCGCAACTGCTATCTAATACAATTTAACTACCGAAGCCGCCGAGAATATAAGGCACGCCGAGGTTGTTCCGAGGCCTGCTGGATGATGTGCTTCGCGGCTAAATCTTAACAGCCTGATTAGAGGAGGAAACTCTATGGCCGTTCTCGATCCTGTTAAACCAAATATTTTGGCGACCCGGCTGATTCCCAACGTGCATCCCGATTACGCGGAGGAGTTGGGACTCCGGCCCGATCAGCGCAGTCTGGCGCTGATTACCTGCGATATTGATGATGCGCTCTACGTCGCGCTCGATGAGGCCACCAAGATGGCCGAGGTGGAAGTGGTCTACGCCCGGAGCTTCTATGCCGGGTCTGGTTACCCCTCCGGCCCGCTCTCCGGTGAAATCATCGGCATTTTGGCCGGCCCTGATCCGGCAGAGGCGCGCGCGGGCCTGAACGCCTGCATCGCTTATGCTAAGGACCAGGCCTGGTTCTATTCGGCCAATGAAGATAATTCGCTGGTCTTCTTCCCCCATACCATCTCCCGCACCGGCAGCTATCTGAGCAAAGAGGCGGGTGTACCCGAAGGGACGCCGCTGGCCTATCTCATCGCGCCGCCCCTTGAGGCGACCTTTGCCATTGATGCGGCATTGAAGTCTGCGGATGTCACAATGCGCGTCTGGTGGAAGCCGCCGTCAGAGACTAACTTTGCCGGCGCGCTGCTCTCCGGGAGCCAGAGCGCTTGCCGCGCGGCTTGTATGGCCTTCCAAGATGCTGTGCTCGATGTGGCCCGCGATCCGAACAAATTCTAAACACCGAACGGGAAGTAGAGAGATCAGGTCGTAGGTAATTCCGGAGATTAAATCCTCATAAGTCATTCCCTGTGGAGGCTGCTTCTGATGGGAAATGGCTTTCTGAGGTCACACCTGTCGCGTCCTTGCCTGGGAGGTATGGGTAAGGGGTTTAAGGTGCGAGTTGCCCTGTTGATCCTGTCTGGACCAGGGCGGATTGATGGGGATTGCGAGTCTTTCTACTCCCCAGTTCGGGTTAGGGGTGGTTTTTAAGGAGAAGGAGGTTCTATGCCAGAAGCATTTGATCTGGATCTGCAATCGATTCAGGAAGCGCGTCGTCTGGCGGTGACGTGCCGCGAAGCGCAACGCCAGTGGGCGGGGGCCGATCAGGCTACAGTTGACCGGGTCTGTCAGGCGATGGCCGACGCTGCCTTTGCCGAATCCGCTCGCCTGGGGCAGATGGCTCACGAGGAAACCGGCTACGGCGTCTCGCTGCACAAACGCCTCAAGAACGAATTCGCCAGCCGCCAGGTCTGGGAGTCCATCAAGGACATTAAGACGGTCGGCGTGATTGGGCGGGATGACCGGCGTAAGGTCATCGAGATTGCCTGGCCCGTGGGCGTGATTGCGGGATTGACGCCCTCGACGAACCCCACGTCCACGGTGATCTACAAAATCCTCATCGCGATCAAAGCCCGGAATGGCATCGTCATCGCGCCGCACCCCGTGGCCAAGAAGTGCAGTTACGAAGTTGTGCGCGTTATGGCCGAGGCGGGCGAGGCTGCCGGCATGCCGCCGGGATTGGTGAGTTGTATGCAGCACATCACGTTGGATGGGACGCAGGAATTGATGCGCCATTACGCCGTCTCGCTCATTCTGGCGACGGGCGGCGGGGGGATGGTCAAAGCCGCGCATAGCGTCGGCAAGCCGGCGATTGGCGTCGGGCCGGGCAACGTGCCCGTTTATGTCGACCGCAGCGCCGATGTGAAGAAAGCTGCGGCCGACATCGTCAACAGCAAAGCCTTTGACTGTTCCGTTATCTGCGCTACTGAGCAATCGGTGGTGGCGGATAAGCCCATCGCGGATCAACTGCGCGCGGAGATGGAAAAGCATGGGGCCTACTGGGTCGACGCCGAACAGAAAGCTGCTCTGGAAAAGACCCTCTTCTTCCCCGATGGCGGCATCAACCCGCAAAGTGTGGGCCAGACGCCTCAGAAATTAGCGGAGTTGGCGGGTATTACAATACCCGATTCAACTCGAGTTCTCGTCGCCGAGCTTGAGGGTGTGGGGAAGGAGTACCCCCTCAGCCGTGAGAAATTGACCACCGTCCTGGGCTTTTTCGTCGAAGATGGCTGGCATGCCGGCTGCGAGCGTAGCATCCAACTGCTCAAATTCGGCGGCGACGGCCATTCTCAGGTGATTCACGCCAAGAATGAGGAGGTCATCATGGCCTTTGGGCTGGAAAAACCCGCCTTCCGCATCGTCGTCAACTCGTGGGGGACGATGGGCGCCATTGGGGCGAGCACGGGCGTTATCCCCGCGATGACGCTGGCCCCCGGCGGCCTGGGCGGCGCCATCTCCAGCGACAACATCACCGTTACCCACTTGATGAACACCAAACGGGTGGCCTATGAACTTACCCCGCCCCCGCCCGAGGCCTACACGCCTGCTCCTGATGTCGCGGAGCGCACGTCGGAAAGCGCCGCTTCCGGTAAGGATGCCGATATTGAGCGCATTGTCCGGCGCGTGTTGGCCCAATTGGATTTAGAGAGATAAGATCATGAGCGAACGGCGGTGTAAGGCCATCACCCAGAGCGGCGAGCGATGTCGTAATCGCGCCGTAGAAGGCTCAGATTATTGTCACTTGCCGTCTCATCAAGCGCAGGCAGAAGAGGAAGAGAAGTCCGCCGAAGCTGAGGAACAACTCGCGTTGTCGGAAACCGGGACAGAGACCGCATCGGAACCTGACACAGAAATGGAATCAGAGGTCGGCGGCGAAATGACCGTTGCTTCCGGGGGTGAAGAGGACGAAGAAGTTGAAGCAGTCGAGCAAGTCGAGGCGAGTCCTCCTCCACCACCGCAAAAATCACAACCACAGAAAAAGGAGTCGAATATGGCTAACGTACAGTTGATTGCATTGGGTATGATCGAGACCAAAGGATTGGTCGGCTCTATTGAGGCCGCCGATGCGATGGTCAAGGCCGCAAATGTCAAGTTGATCGGCAAAGAGTACATCGGCGGCGGCTACGTTACCGTGATGGTGCGCGGCGATGTGGGCGCGGTCAAAGCCGCGACCGATGCCGGCGCTGCCGCCGCGCAGCGGATCGGCGAATTGGTCAGCGTCCACGTGATCCCGCGCCCCCACGGCGATGTGGAGTTCATTCTCCCCAACGTGCCGGAAGAAGAATAATCGGCGGTGTAGCGTTCATTAGTCCCGCCGCCCCTCTTGGGCCTGTGGGATGATGCACCGAAAGGAGCCGCACGATGAAAAAAAGATTGCTCACTGCGTCCGACATACGCCGCCTCAAGGACGAGGGAACGTCGCAGGTGACGATAGCGAAAGGCGACATCATCACTCCCTTGGCCCGCGATACGGCGCGAGAGTTGGACGTAGAGATTGGTTATGAAGTCGATGGCGCGGTCTCGTCATCGACGGGGGATGCGTCGCCGACCTCCTCGGAGGCGGCCCCGACATCCTCATCCTCGGCATCGCTCACATTGCCGGGGGGGGATTTAGAAGCGCGGGTGCGAGATATCGTCACGGCTATGGTGGCGAAGTGTCATACCCCGGCCCCCGTCACCCCGGTGCGTCACGTGCTGGGGCGGGGACTGAAGTTGGAGCCTTTCCCCTTCGATGTGGGCCGGCCGGAGATGGACATTCGCCTGCTGGATGTGGTATCCGCCGCACATGGCTCGCCCATCGCCGGCGGCTTGATGTCCTTCCGCGAGGGCAGCTTCCCATGGACGTTGGATTACGACGAGATCGACTACATCATCGAAGGGGAATTGCACATCGGGACAGACCAGGGGACGGTGATTGGCCGCCCCGGGGACGTGCTCTATATCCCCAAGGGAACCAGCATCACCTTTGGGACGCCTGAATGGACTAAGTTTTTCTATGTTACTTTCCCGGCGGAGTGGGGCGGTTGATGCTATGATGATCATGACAGAGAGCGAACTGCGTGATCTCTTCCGCCATCCTCAGCTCGGGGCGACGCTGACCGTGCCGCCGGGGACGCGCTTTTCCCCGGCGGCCCAGGACTTCATCAAAGATTGGCAATTGAACATCGTCTACAGTGAAGGGGCGCAGGCAGCGCCCGCCGACGGCCAACGTCCCGCGTGGGATAAGGCTGCGGAGTTCCCGGTGCAACGGGAAGGCGATCTGCCCACCTGCACCACGTGCGGCATGCCGGTCACATCCAAGCCGGAGCACTTGACCCAGCTAGACGCCGAGCACTTCGCGCCGAAAAACATCCCGCGCATCCGCTTCCGGGGGCGCATGGATACCTTGCACGGGCTGGTGTTGCTCGTCGGCGCGCAGGCGCGGGCGGCGGAGCGACCGGACATCGCCGGGCATCTGGATACCATCGCGGCCTATTGCCGGGAGATTATGAGCGCCGAGTACAACGAGCGCCCCGTCGCCCCGTTGACGCTGGCGGGTGTGGATGAGGAGGCGTTGCACAAGGCGACGCATCATCCCGAAGAGGCGTTGGGCGTGCCACACATCGTGCCGGGCGCCGATGATCCGCCGCTGCTGCTGTGGCTCAACTACCTGCGCAGCGTGGCCCGCGAGGCGGAATTGACCGCTCTCGACGCTTTCGCTGCCGGGCCGACCTATCGCGTGACCCATCCGACGTTGGTCAAGGCGGTCAATCGCTTGAGCAGCGCCGTTTACTATCTGGAATTACTCTGGAAGGCGGGACTGTGAATCCTGATCTCTCTGCATACTTGACCGCTGCCGACGAGGCGCTCCGGCACCCCTCCATTAATGGATATCACGGCCCGATTCACGTGGGCGTGGATTTGGGGACCGCCTATACGACGCTTTTCGTTTTGGATGAAGATTACCAACCGTTGATCGGGACCTATCGCTTTGCAGAGGTGGTGCGCGATGGCCTGGTGGTCGACTTTGTGGGCGCAACCCAATTGTTGCGCGAACTCAAACAACAGGTGGAGAATCGCCTGGGCTTTGACTTGACCTCCGCTGCGACGACCTATCCGCCGGGTGTGCCGTTGGCGGAAGTGCGCGCCACCCGCTATGTGCTCGAATCCGCCGGGCTGGAATGTAGTGGTTTGGTGGACGAGCCGACCGCCGCCAACGCCGTCCTGGAAGTGGAAAATGGTGCCGTCGTCGACATCGGCGGCGGCACGACGGGCATCGCCATCATCAAAGACGGCGAGGTGATCTACACCGCCGATGAAGCCACGGGCGGCACACACTTCACCCTGGTACTTGCCGGCGCCCATCACATCTCCTTCGAGGAGGCCGAGGCCCTGAAGACCGATCCCACCGCGCAAGGGCGGCTCTTTCCCATCATTCGGCCGGTCATGGAGAAGGTAGCGACCATCATCTCCCGGCATATCGCCGACCATCCGGTGGAGACGCTCTACCTCGTGGGCGGCACCAGTGCCTTCCAGGGCATCGCTGAGGTTATTACGGACATTACGGGCGTGCGCGCGGTCGTGCCCACGAATCCACTCTTCGTCACCCCTCTGGGCGTGGCGAAACACAATTGATGATAAGGGGATACTATGGCTGATGAATTTCAACTACGTGCTTACTGTTACTTAGATCGGATGCAACCGCAGTTCGCGGCTTTTGTCGGCACGGTCACCCAGGGCGATTTGCCGGTGGAAGGGATGGCAAGTCTCTATGTGGAGATGGCGCCGGGTAACTGGGTCTTCCGTGTGGTGGATATTGCCGTCAAGGCCACCGACGCCAAACCGGGCGCCCAGATCGTCGAGCGCGAATTCGGTATGTTCGAGATTCACTCCCTCTCGCAGGAAGATGTTATCCAGGCGGGGCAGATGGTGCTGGATCGGTTGAATCTCAGCATGACGGATCGTAAGAAGCCGGAAATTGCTTCGTTGCAGGTGATCACGAATGTCAACTCGTATCAAGCGCAACTGCTCAACCGCTTCTCGCGCGGCATGATGTTGGTGCCGGGGCAGACGATGCTGGTATTGGAATGCGCGCCCGCGGCGTACATCAATCTGGCGGCCAACGAGGCCGAAAAAGCCGCGGCCATCAGCCTGATGCACGTCAGCTCCGTAGGGCGCTTTGGGCGGATGTGGATGGCCGGTACGGAATCGACGATCATTGCGGCGCGCGATGCCGCTGTCACAGCGTTGAACGCGGTAGAAGGGCAGCCGTAGCTATCTGTGCGCGGAGACAAGTAGGAGGTGAGTATGAGAAAATTTTTGACAGAACGCGATATTAACGAGTATGTGGCCCAGGGCAAGAAGGAACTGGCGCTGGCGCCGGATACGATGGTCACAGATCTGGCGAAAGAGCGTGCTCGAGCGGCTGGCATTCGGATCGTGGCGGGCGCTTCCGAGGCGCAGCCTGTGAAATCTTCGCCCGCGACAGGGCCTAACGCCGACAAGGTGCAAGAACAGGTCCGGGCGGCCGTTATCGCTCGCTTGGGGAAGGCCCCGGATGGCCTGGACACCATTATCGCCCGCGTTTTGAGTGAATTGCGAGGGTGATCTCCTCTCTAGTCTACACCCTTTCCAAAAGCTGCAAGCGCCGGGAAGTTCCAGAATTGTAGCTGTTTACGCTTGCGTGTAGGTGTAAGCCCTCGTCCCAGAAACGGGAACTGGGAGCGTCTGTTCATAGAACTAAAACGAGTCTTGTAGGCATCTCTATGTCTGCGAGACTCGTTGCTTTTAATCTCTGCCGCCTGTGTAAAACTTCCCCGAAAAATCATTGTAACTCTCTCAAAGCCATGCTATACTGATGTTCAGGATCGCCCCGCCCCCAAGTCTCAGGGCGATTCGAATGGTCTGACATCATCGGAAAAATCAGCCTCCCGCTCTTTGGGGACTGGATGCTACCTCTTCAGGAGATCAATATGGCCAATGTAACGCATGATGAAGCATTCGTAGATCTAGAAATTCGCATCTTCCCGGCGCACGAGCAGGGCTACCCCGTCGAAATCACCCTGGGCAGCGAGCAGGAGTTCCCCCGAGGCTACGTCCCCCTGGATCTGGCCGATTGGACCCCCGGCGGCGATCCGGTCGTCGCCGGGCAACAGCTCTTTGAGTTGCTCTTCGCCGATCCCAAGCTGCGCGAGGCGTGGGCGGAGGCGCGCGGCCATGCAAGTGGAAAATTGCGCGTTCGCCTGTACATTGATGTTCATGCCCCGGAACTTCACGCACTCCCCTGGGAATTATTGCACGATGGGGCCAAGATGCTTTCCGCAAATGTGCTCACGCCCTTCTCCCGCTACCTCCCGGCCGCTATGCCCTGGGGCGGACTGATCCAAGAGCGTCCCATCCGCGTCCTGGTGGCGATCTCCAATCCCAATGATCTGGAAAGGTATCGGTTGGCCCCCCTGGATGTAGCCTTGGAGCGCGAAATTCTCGAAGATAGCTTGCGTCAACCCGAGGAGAATGAGGCGCCAGAGGAAATGAAACTGGAGGCGACCTACCTCGAGCCGCCTATCACGCTCGCGCGCCTGGAGACAGAACTGCGACGCGGCTATCACATCTTGCACTACTTAGGCCACGGCGCCTACAGCGCCCGTCGGCAGCAAGCCGCGCTCTACCTGCAAGATGAAGCCGGGAATACGGCCGTCGTCCCCGACGATGCCCTGATCCAGATGTTGGCCCGGCAAGAGCTACGACCTCAGTTGATTTTTCTGGCCGCGTGCCAGAGCGCGGTGCGTTCGACGGGGGATGCCTTTCGGGGGCTGGGGCCGAAGCTGGTACAGATTGGCATGCCGGCGGTTGTGGCGATGCAGGATTTTCTGGAGATGCAGATGGCCCGGAAGCTCACCTCGGCCTTCTATCATAATCTCTTGGCCCATGGCATTGTGGATCGGGCGATCAATGAGGCGCGCAGTGTGCTGCTTTCGGAGCGGCTGGCGACCAATGACATCGCGGTGGCCGTCCCGGTCATATTCTTGCGCCTCAAATCCGGCCAGCTTTGGGGTGATGAGGTCGATGCGCGCGGAAAGCCGCCGGGAGAGAAACCGGAGACGTTTTGGGAAGAATTGATCCTGACGATTGAGGAAGGGCGGTGTATTCCGTTTATTGGCCCGCGGGTTCATGGGCGATGGTTGCCGACGCCCTCTGACGTCGCTGCATCCTGGATCGCCAAGATGCCCGATTATCCGTTCGAGGACCTTACATTGGGGCGCGTGGCGCAGTACCGCACCAACATCAGCAATTTGGGCGCCACCTCAACGCGGAACGCCTATATCGAGACGCTGACGCAAGCATTTATCTCCCGCTTGCCGGAGGAATTGCAAGAGAAAGCGATGGCCGAGCCTGAAGAAGAAGCTGATCCATCGTCCGGGCGACGGAGCCGGCGACGACGGCGCAGCCGGAGCCAACAGCAGACGCTTTTGCAGCGGATCGAGGCGGTTGGCTGGCAGAATCTCACCGGCGATGATCCCAACGAGTTTCACACCGTGCTCGCCAGCCTGGAGTTGCCGCTGTATATGACGACGAATTGTGATCCCTTGATGGCGGCGGCGCTGAAGGATTGGGATAAAGCGCCGGTTCGCGAGGTGTGTCGCTGGCATAGCGCTCTGGATGACCTTCCCTCGCGTTTTGAGGATGACCCCAATTACGTCCCGAGCCTTGAATCGCCGATGGTCTATCATCTTTTGGGCAGCGACGAAGTCCCCGATTCACCGGTCATCACGGAAAATGACATGATGCAATTTCTCATCAACACGGCGGCTGAGACGGATCGCATCCCCAACTATATCCGAGGCGCGCTTGCCAGCAACCTGCTGCTCTTTGTCGGTTACAGCCTCTACGATTGGGAGTTTCAAGTGCTGATGCATGGCCTGATCAAGAACCTCGACCGGCGACGCAGTTTCAAGCACGTCGCCGTCCAATTGGACGTCGATGACGTCGGCGAGGATCACGTCGAGGCGGTGCAAGAGTTTCTCCAGCAGTATTTTCAAGATGTGAATATCAATGTTTTCTGGGGAACCTCAAAGCAATTTATCGCTGAATTACGCGAGTGGTGGGAGGCGGATACATAGATGAAAAATAATCCCTATGTTGGGCCGCGACCCTACCAACGCCGACATAGCGATCATTTCTATGGACGCAACCGCGAGGCCCGCGATCTCCTGGCGTTGATGTTGGCCGAGCGCGTGGTCCTCTTCTACGCGCAATCGGGCGCGGGCAAGACCTCGCTGCTCAATGCCAAGGTCATCCCCGATCTGGAGGACGAGGGCTTTCACATCCTGCCGGTGGCGCGCGTGAGCAACGAGCCGCCGCCCGGCATTGCCCCCGGCAGCGTGGACAACATCTTTATGTTCAGCGTGCTCCTGGCCCTGAGCCAGGGCAAAGTCGCGCCGCGAAAGTTGCGACAGGCGACGCTGAGCGCGTTCATGCTGGCGTATTATCCGCGCTACGCAGCGCCGGCGGAACCCATCGCCGCCCCCCCCGATGGGCAAAGCGCTAACGTTCGGTTCGATCTCCAGCCGCCCCTGTTGATCTTGGATCAATTCGAGGAGCTGTTCACCACGCACCGCGATCGCTGGCGCGAGGCCGAGGACTTCTTCTGCCAACTGCGCGACGCGCTGGAGAAAATGCCGCCGTTGGGCATTCTCTTCGCGATGCGCGAGGATTACGTCGCTGAGATCGAGCCGTACGCGCACCTGATGCCGGGCCGCCTGCGGGCGCGCTTCCGCATCGAGCCGTTAGGCGCCGAGGGCGCGCTGGCCGCTATCACCAAACCGGCGGAGAGCCGGGGCATCCGCTTCGATCCCGGCGTGGAGGACGACCCCGCGCAGCCGAACGTGGCGCTCTGGCTGCGCGACGAACTGCGCAAGGTCAAGGTGCAGCGGGTGGTCGATGGCCGCTTGGAGACCTCGGCGGTCTTGGGGCCGTTTGTGGAGCCGGTGCAGCTCCAGGTCGTCTGCCATCGGATGTGGGAGAATCTGCCGGAGCAGGAGGATCGGCTCATCGAGATGCACGAGCTGGAGCAGTACGGCGACATCGACCGCGCGCTCATCGATTTCTACGAGAGCGCGGTCCAGAAGGCGGCGATGACCGAGGCCCACGAGCGCCAGATCCGCCGCTGGTTCGAGCAGCAGTTGATCACGCCGCTGGGCACGCGCGGGCTGGCGCTGCGTGGGGAGATGGCGACCGCCGGCCTGCCCAACGCCGCCGTCGATGCCCTGCGCGCGGAACACATCTTGGGCGCCGAGATGCGCGCCGGCGCCCGCTGGTACGAACTCGCGCACGACCGGCTGGTCGATCCCGTGCTGCAATCCAACGCCGCATGGCAGGCCGCACGAGACACCCCCCTGCGCCTGGCTGCCCGCACGTGGCACACGACGCAATCGGAGGAACAGCTCTATCGCGGGGCGGCGCTTCAAACTGCCTGGGCGGAATTTCGGGCCGATCCCGATGACTTCGAGCCGTACATGCGCGAGTTCTTGGCCGCCTGTCAGGCCGCCGAGGACGAGCGGTGGCGCAAGCGGCGTTTGAGCATCGCGGGCGGCGTGATGGCCGTCCTCGTCATCCTCCTGGTCAGCTACCTGGCTATCCGGGCCGAGCGCCAGCGGCGCATCGCTGAGGCGAACGAGCGCCTCGCGCGCGCCCGGCAATTGGCGGCCCAGTCGTTGCTTCTCAAGGAAAGTCAATTGGACTTGGCCCTGCTGTTGAGCCTGGAGGCCAACCAATTGAGCGATCTGGTCGAGGTGCAGAGCAGCCTTCCCGCCGTGCTGACCACGCGGCCCAAGCTGATGACGTTTCTGCACGGTCACGAGAAGGAGGTCGGCAGTATCGCCCTCAGCCCCGATGGGCGGCGGATTGCGACCGCCGACGGGGCCGGCGCGATTCGCCTCTGGGATGCGCCGACGCAGGAACGCATCAACGTCGAGCCGTTGCGCCATCCCCAATCGGCGTCTGTCAACGAGCTGCTCTTCAGCCCGGATGGGCGACAGTTAGCTTCATTCGGCGATGATGGCGCGATTTACTTCTGGGATGTCGCGACTCAGCAGCTGGTGGGCGCGCCGTTGACGGGCCACGAAGGGCGCGTCGTCGCCGGGGCGTTCCATCCAGATGGCTCGCGCCTGGCCTCCGCCGGGACGGATAACCTCATCTATCTATGGGATGTTGCCACGCGCCAGCGCTTAGATCCGCCGTTGACGGGCCACACTGCGCAGATTGCGGATCTCGCGTTCAGCCCCGATGGGCAACTCCTGGCCTCCGCGAGTTGCGGCGATTTGGGCGCGAACTTCGCCTGTCGGGCGGGCGAAATCCGCCTGTGGGAGGTCGCGAGCGGCCAGATGATCACCGCGCCGCTATCCGCGCACGAGAGTTGGGTGACGAGCCTGGACTTCAGCCCCGATAGCCAGTGGCTGGTCTCTGCTAGTTGGGATCAGCAGATCAGGCTCTGGTACATCCCCACCCAGCAGCCTTTCGGCGAGCCATTGGTCGGGCACACGGGGTATGTCAATGACGTGCGCTTCAGCCCTGATGGGCGGATGTTGGCCTCGGCCAGCCACGATGGCACGATCCGCCTTTGGGATGTGGCGACGCAGCAATCACTGGGATCGCCGTTGGATGGGCATCGAGGCGTCGTGCGTGATCTCGCCTTTGGGCCGGGCGGTCGGCTGTTAGCCTCCGCCAGCGCCGACAACACCGCCATCCTCTGGGATACGGCGGCCCGCCAGGTGTTAGGCGCGACGTTGGCCGGCCACAGCGATGAGGTGTTGGACGTCGCGTATGACCCGCAAGGCCAGTGGATCGCTTCGGCGAGCGCCGACCAGACGATCATCCTCTGGGATGCGCAGACGGGCGCGCCCATCGGCGCGCCGCTCACGGGGCACGCGGATTGGGTGAACGCGCTTGCCTTCCGGCCCACCGGCCAGCAGGCGTTGGCCTCGCTCGGCGCGGATGGCGCGCTGCTCCTCTGGGATCCGATCACGCAGCGGGCGTTAGTCGAGCCACGGATGGCCCATCCAGAGGGCGGGAATTGCCTAGCGTTCTCCTCCAACGGCCAATGGATCGCGACCGGCGGCGCTGAGGGGCGCGTTGTTATCTGGGATACGGCGACGCTTCAGCCAGGCCGGGTGCTCACCATGCCCCACGGCGCTGCGATCTACAGCCTGACCTTCGCGCCCGGATCGCAGGTCTTAGCCGCCGGCGGATGCTCTCAGGTGCGCGATCAATATTTCTGCGAGCGGGGCGAAATTCAATTGTGGCACGCGGGCACGGGGCGGGCGATGAGCGCGCCGTTGATCGGCCACGACGATTGGGTGCTGAGCCTGACCTTCAGCCCGGATGGCGAGACGTTGCTCTCCGGCGGCGCCGATAACGCGATCCTGCACTGGGATGTGAGCGCCCGCCCGCCCATCAGTACGACCTTTGGGCGGCAAAATGATTGGGTGCTGAGATTAGACTTCAGCCCCGATGGCGCGCGCCTGGCCTCCGCCAGTCAGGATCAGACGGTCGCGTTGTGGGATGTCGCCACGCAACAGCAGATCGGCGCGCCGCTCACGGGGCACACGGGGTGGGTCTACGGCGCGGCCTTCAGCCTCGATGGCCGGCGTCTGGTTTCCGCCGGCGGGGATCACACGCTTGTTGTGTGGGATGTCGATTTTGATTCGTGGCAAGCGCGCGCTTGTCAACGCGCGAACCGGAATTTGACCTTAGATGAGTGGACGTACTATGTCGACCCAGACCCGGCATCCTATCGTCCGGTCTGCCCCTCGCCGGGCGCGCGCAGTGAGTGAGATGGATCGTCTTGAAGCAACTTGTAACTTTCAACTTGTAACTTTCAACTAATTCCTAGGAGGTCGCAAAATGTCCAATGGAGATGAACTTCAAAAACTGTCGCTGGAAGAATTGAGTAAACTGCCGCCTGATGAACTTGCTAAGTTACCGCCGAAAAGACTTGCCCAGTTGCCCCCGGAGACGCTCGCCAAGTTACCGCCGAAAAGACTTGCCCAGTTGCCTCCGGAGACGCTCGCCAAGTTGCCGCCGAAAAGACTATCCGTGCTTCCGCAGGAGACGTTGGATAAACTCGAGGACGAGTAGGGCAGGGCTACCTTCTGGGAAGCTGTGTTTGTATTTTTATTCGCAGCTTCCCGGAAGGTTTAAAGGTTTAAATGGAATACAAGATATTTTGTTGTGGGAACAACGCGGAAGAGGATGAAGCAGTATGCATGAGGACTGGTATTAATGCCGATGCTCTGGAGAGAGCGCGTCAGTTTCGTCAGGAACTCGCCGCGGCCGCCCGATCCGAGCGGATGAACCAGATCGACGGGGTGCTCAAAATCTATCATTGGAGGAGGAATTGTGAGTGAAATCGAGGTAACAGCACACTTAGATGCTGAGATCAAGCCGGAAGAGACCCTTGTCTACTGCGCGACCTTTCAACTGGCGTGGAATCAACTGTGCGACGAGGTCATCGGGCAGGATACGCTATGTCTGGAAGGCGACCCGCCGATAGCGCAGGCCCTCAACCGGCGGCTGGTGGAGGCCGATGATTTGGACGAGCGGGACTATGTGGCTATGGCGGGCTTCGCGCGCGATGGCATTGAGGAGCGGATTAGGAGCGCGCTGCGTGAGAGATTTGACCGCGAGCCGATGAGCGATATCGATTTGGAAAACCCCAGCGACATCCTGGCATATGCGTACTTAGAAAAGGCGCTACAGTTTGGTACTGCTTTTCCCGTGTTTGATGAGCCGTTGCCATTCAACGACGGCGTATTGGTGGAGAGTTTTGGGATTTATGAACCCAACCCCGCGCTGGCCCAAGTTGAGATTTTGGACTATCGTCATCAAGACGATTTTATCATTCGCCTGGGCGACAATAATAGGGACAGGCTGTGGTATGAAGCAGACTTTAGCGATGACCTGATCCTGGCGAAGGCGCCGCCGTCATCCACATTGCGGGAAACCGTAGACGTGGTGCTGAAGCGCACTATGCCGGAAGCGCGTACTGCTGCCCAAACCGCGCTTTACGACGCGGGTTGCAATGCTCGTCAAATGCTCAACCCCAAACTGCAACCGGCAACGGAGACCCTGCAAATCCCCAAAATCACCCTCGACGAACAAAAGAGCTACCAGGCGCTCATCGGACAGTCGTTATGCAATCCTGGCTGGGAGGGCTATTACGTCAGCAAAGCCCTGCAAGCGGTCAAATTCGACTTGGACGAGACGGGCGCGCGCGTGCGCTCGGATGCGGCGTTTGGCTTGACGTTGGGGATTATGGAGGAACGGCGTCAATTTATCTTCGATAAGCCGTTTTTGGTGTGCCTCAAGGAGCGCGAGGCGCAGTATCCGTATCTGGCGGTGTGGGTGGGGAATTCGAGTGTGTTGGTGAGACACGAGGAGGGCACGTGACCGAAGAAACCTATTACTTCAACGGCATCCGGGTAGATGGAGAGTATGGCGTCGAGCCGATGACTTCGGAAGCATTGGTCGAGAAGATAAATGAGGACGAGCAAGCCAAGTTTGAGGCACTCAAAAACCTCAATGCAAAATTAAGCAGTTTGCATCAAGCCAGTAAACTTTTTGAAGATGTTGCCAAGATATTGTTTGATCTTAACCAACAGACCCTAGAGGGGAAACTGGAAACACAAGATGCATGGCTAGAACGGCTGGCTGAAGAGTTATCTGTACTTATCTTAGGTAAAAAGAATGTGAAGCCTGGCAATGTGAAAAACTTTGCTCAACGGTTGAAGGCCGACCCGTGGGAAACTATGCAAAACGTCATAACGTTGGCGAGAATGAAAAATGAGACCTTGCTAGCGGAATTGATGTTATCTATTCCCCCAGATGAAGGCGCGGATGCTGACCGAAAATGGTTCCTGAAATCTGTAGCTGAGCATATCATAGATGAGGTCGACAAAACGTATTTTCGAGAGGCATCAGTGACTTCTTTAGCTCAGGACCATAAAGCACGCAAGACATGGTTGGACGCTTGGCTGTGGGAATTGCGGCACATACAATTTGATGCGATGAGACATATTAGCGACAGTAAATACCCAATGCAGGAAACAGTGGAGTTATTAATTCGCGCATTGCTGCATCCTGAGGTGCCTCTGGTTCAATCAAATGCTTGGATACAGAAACTTACAGAAAAAATGTATAAATCTGATATTCCCGTATCTTCTGACTCAGAACTCGCCCGGATTAATTGGATGAAAGCGGTCCTTAATGAACCGGAACCGCTTGACGAAAAGCCATCTATGTCACCAGCCACGTGCTGGCTTGATACCTTTTTAGAAAACCTAATAGAATTTTATCTCCAAGGTGAAAGCGTTCCCTGGTATACTTTTCTGGATGCACTCGAACAAAATTTAGGCGTGCTCTGTGGTGAGGTAGGCGATGCTATTGCTTGGGAGAATTTATTGTTGATTTTCAGGCGTTGGTTAAATGAGCCGGAAGTAGTAGATAATATTCCTATCAGCACTTTGCGGTTGATAATAGCTCATCTAGGAACGCCCGACTGGATTGACCCCAAAAACTTGCAGCAAACTGGCTGGGGTATCATCTTCCCGCAATACATGGGCGAAGAACGCTTAACTAAGATTAAGGTGGCCTTAGAACCCTTGTTGCGCCACCGCTTGATTCAGACGGATTTAGCGCGCTTGAACTTGACTGAGGATGTAGAGACCCTATACACGCAATCGCTGGATGACCTCCTGGCCTTGCGTGACGATGAGGCAGAATGGCTCCCCAACTGGTATGAAGTCTTCTGGATTTACGAAGGGCCGTTGGGCTACCGCCCAGGGGATACCGGGCGCAAATTTATGGGACGGGAGCCACGCCACGCGGAACCCTCGCGTCTGGTAGACCCCGAAAAGGGCAATGTGCCCTACTACCTACTCATCGTGGGCAGCCCGGAGGAAATCCCCTTTGAGTTTCTGTATGGTGTGGATGTGCAGTTTGCCGTAGGCCGTCTGGACTTCGGCGACGACTACGACGCCTACCGCCGGTATGCCGAAAATGTCGTGGCGGCGGAACGCGGGCAAACTGCTACGTCCAAAGAGGTGGCCTTTTTTGCCGTGCAGAACCCCGGTGACCGGGCAACGCAATTGAGCCAGCAGTATTTAGCGCAACCTTTGCGTGACGCGCTTGCAAAACGCCATGCCGAAGATTGGACTTTTTCGCTCATCCAACGGCGCGAGGCGACCAAAGCCCGCTTTTTGGAGCTATTACAGCAAGCGACGCCGCCGGCTTTTTTGTTTACCACCAGCCACGGGTTGGAACTTGACTATAGCGATCCCTTGCAGCGTGAGCGACAAGAGAAAGAACAGGGCGCGTTGATCTGTGGCGATTGGCCTGAGGGACGAGATAACAAAAAGGTAGAACCCAAGCATTACGTCGCGGGCCAGGACGTGCGTGCAGCCTCTAACCTCAATGTGCGCGGGATGATGGCGTTCTTCTTCGCCTGCTATGGCGCGGGCACGCCGCTGTATGATGAATACTCGCGCCAGAAGTTCAAGAATACGGGCGAACCGATTGCCGCTCGCCCCTTCGTGGCCGACTTGCCCAAAGCCTTGTTGGAAAATGGCGCGTTGGCCGTGGTAGGCCACATCGAGCGCGCCTGGGGTACATCCTTTCTCGGCGATGAGGATAGCTCGCGCAATCCCCGCAAGGACGAGCATATCGCCGTGTTTGAAAGCGCGCTCGACCGCTTACTCAATGGGCATCCCATTGGTTCAGCGATGGACGATTTTAGCACCCGCTATGCCGCGCTGGCGACAGAGCTTACGGCGCTGCAAGAAACTTTTTCTATCGCCTCCGATACTGAGATCGCGCAGATCTGGACCGCGCACAACGACGCGCGCGGGTATGTTGTCATTGGGGATCCGGCAGTGCG
>CAZCAI010000061.1:0-26026 GCA_964496595.1 uncultured Anaerolineales bacterium | reverse complement strand
GTCTGCGGATACGATCCAGAGGAGGATGCGGATGGCGACGGGTATTAGTCACATCGTAGTAACGATGGACATCGAGTCGTTGGCGAAGGTCAAATGTTTGGACTCCACGTGCCGCTTCAACTTATATCACGATCCCGAAGATCCCGCACTCTGTTGTGGGCTGAAGAGGATCGAGATCGGGTTGGGCGGCGCTTGTGCGTTGAGGGAAGAGGTTGAGAAAGACGAGGAGGGCGATGCCTAAGCCACTCCATCCATGCGCTGTGCCTGGATGTCCCAAGCTGGCCCCCAAGGGCGAGTCGTACTGCGATGAGCACACCAAGGAGATGCGTGAGAAGTATTTCAACAGCAAGAAGTACAAGGAAAAACGCAAGGCCTACGACGCGCAACGGGGCACGGCTGCCGAGCGCGGCTATGGCTATCGCTGGCAGAAGTTGCGCGCTGCGTTCCTGGCCGAGCATCCATTGTGCGCTGATCCGTTTGGCATCCACAAGGCGACCGGGCGCGTGGAACCTGCGACCGACGTCGATCACATCATCCCGCGCTCGCGCGGCGGCTCAGATGATCCGAGTAACTTGCAAGCACTATGTCACTCCTGCCATTCGAGGAAAACAGCAACGCAGGACGGCGGATGGGGTAGGGGGGATTAAAAAGCTACCACCTGACGGGCAAGACCGCGATGGGGTAGCATGATTTTTTTGTGTACGGGATAGGGGAGCTAAACAGTGCCAGGGCCACCACCTAAAGATCCGGCTGTGCGGCAGCGCAGAAATCGCAAATCGACGCGCTCGCAGATGACGCGCAATACCCCAGCCCGCAAGCGCGCGCCATCGCTCCCTGATCTCGGTCGCGACTGGCACGAAATGACGGTGCGGTGGTGGTTTGACGTGTGGCACTCGCCGATGTCGGATGAGTTTCTGCGAGCCGACGAGCACGGGTTGATCCGTCTCGCGGTTTTGATCGATGAATTTTGGGAGTCGCCCTCGAAGACACTGGCTTCCGAGATCCGTCTGCAGCAGCAGGCGTTTGGCCTGACGCCGCTCGACCGACGACGACTGGAGTGGTCTATCGAGCAGGTCGAGGAGGCGAAGCATCAGCGCCAAAAGCGCGAGCAGGTTGAGAAGGAGGGGGCCGTCGATGACCCCAGAGCTTTGCTCGGCGACGTGGCCGTCGTCGAATCGAATGGAGAGGAACCCGAAGAATGACAACACTTGTAGTTCCTGAATTGGATGAGAGACCGTGGCCGACGCTGGGGCCACAGGTCTGCGCGTTCATTGAGGAATACCTGACCTTCGGGCCGGGGGATCTCAGGGGGCTTCCGGCGGAGCTTGACGCTGAGAAGCGCGCCTTGATCTACCGGATGTACGAGATCTACCCCCAGGGGCACGAACGCGAGGGGCGCCGGAGGTTCAAGCGTGTGGCCATCTCGCTGCGGAAGGGATCGGCGAAAACGGAGTTCGCGGCGTGGGTCGCGGCCTGCGAACTGCACCCGGATGCGCCGGTGCGCTGCGACGGCTTCGATGCCAATGGCGCGCCGGTTGGGGTGGGCGTGACCGATCCCTATATTCCGATGGTGGCAAACACGGAGGAGCAATCTGAGGATCTGGCTTACGGCGCTTTGCGGGTGATCCTGGGCTATAGCGTGCTGGCGGATGATTTCGACATCGGACTGGAGCGCATTATGCGCATCCACGGCGATGGGCAGGCCAAGGCGCTGGCGACGGCGCCGGACGCACGCGATGGCGCGCGAACGACGTTCCAGGTCTTCGACGAGACGCATAGATTTGCCTTGCCGCGTCTAAAACGCGCGCACCGCACGATGTTGGCCAACATCCCCAAACGCTATCTGAGTGACGCCTGGTCACTGGAGATCACCACGGCGCCCTCGCCAGGGGAGGGCAGCGTGGCCGAAGATACGATGGATTATGCCCGGCAAGTCTCCGGCGGGAAGATCAAGGATAGCAAGCTCTTCTTCTTCCACCGGCAGGCGAGCGACGAGCACGATCTCTCTACCGAGGAGGGCGTGCGCGCGGCAGTAGTCGAGGCCAGCGGCCCGGTGGCGTCCTGGTCGGATATTGAGGGGATCGTTGCGCAGTGGGAGGATCCCACGGCGGATCGCTCCTATCTGGAGCGCGTGTGGCTCAATCGCCTGGTGCGCGGCTCGGAGCGGGCGTTCGATGTAGAGAAGTGGCGTGAGCTGGCCGTGGAGGGATATGTCGTTCCCCAGGGGGTCAAGATCGTCTTGGGGTTTGATGGGGCCAAGTGGTTTGATAGCACCGCGCTGGTGGGCTGCGAGATCTCGACCGGCTTTATGTGGATCTGCGATCTGTGGGAGCGCCCGGCGAACGTCGTGGATTGGGAGATCGACGATGATGAAGTACAGCTCGCGGTAGAACGGGCGTTCGAGCGTTGGGACGTATGGCGGATGTACTGTGACCCGCCCTATTGGGAGACGATGGTGGCCAAGTGGGCCGGGCAGTACGGTGAGAAGCGCGTCCTGGAGTGGTGGACGAACCGCAACCGCGCGATGGCTTACGCGGTCAAGGGATTCAATAATGCGATCCTCGGCGGCGATCTCTCCCACGATGGCGATCCTCATCTGCGCCGGCATATCGGCAACGCCTTTCGGCGCGAGGTATCAACGAAGGATGAAAACGGCGTGAAGATGTGGACGATCTACAAGGAGCGCTCCGATTCGCCCCATAAGATCGATGTGGCGATGGCGGCGATCCTGGCCTGGGAGGCGCGATCTGATGCGCTGGCCGCCGGCGAGGGCGAGCAGCAGCGCAGTGTGTACGAAGAGCGCGGATTAATCGAGGTGGGGCTATGAATTCGGATAAGAGGCGCGTCGCGCCCGACATCTACGATTTTTTACTCATCGTTGGGCTATCACTTTTGTCTTATGGTCTGGGGCGCATCTCCATAGAGTTGGTCCTGATTGTATCTGGCGTCATCTTGATGATGGTTGGGTTTTTTGGCGCACACAGCAAGGCGAGGGTAAATGAGCGGGATACTGACGCGGCTATTTGAGCAGCGTGCGACCAAGGGCGGTAACTTCCACGTTTCGCAGGAGCCGCCGGGGTGGATCGTAAAGAACTACGGATGGCTCTCCGATACGGGCCTGAGCGTGACGCCGGAGTTGGCGCTCAACGTCGCGGCGGTCTTCGCTTGCGTGCGAATCTTGGCCGAGGGCGAGGCCGCGTTGCCGCTGGTGACCTATCGCCGTCTGGCGGGCGGCGGCAAGGAGCGCGCCCCCGAGCACCCCCTCTATCGGTTGCTACACGATCTCCCCAATCCGGAGATGACGTCCATCGAGCTGCGCGAAACGATGATGGGACACCTCAACACGTGGGGTAATGCCTACGCGGATATCGAATTGAATCGCGCGGGGCAGGTGCGCGCACTCTGGCCCTTACCCCCCAACAAGGTCAAGCCGCTGCGAATGAACGGTGAGCTGGTCTACAAGGTGCGGCTCCCCAAGATGGATGAGCAGGGCAACTTCGAGCGGATGCTGAGTAAGGATCGCGTGCTGCACATTCACGGCCTGGGATTCGACGGCATCCAAGGCTATTCGCCGGTCCAATTGGCGCGGCAGAGCATCGGGCTGGCGATAGCCGCCGAGCAATTTGGCTCGACCTTTTATTCCAACGGCGCCCGGCCCGGCGGCGTGCTCAAGCATCCGGGGAGACTTGGCGACGAAGCCTACAAGCGGCTCAAGGAGTCCTGGGAAAAGCGCCACAAGGGGATCGACAAGGCGAATCGTGTGGCGATCCTGGAGGAGGGGCTGGATTACCAGGAGATCGGCATCCCGCCGGAGGACGCGCAATTTTTACAGACGCGCAAATTCCAGATCCAGGAAATAGCGCGTTGGTTCCGCGTGCCGCCACACATGCTGGCTGATCTGGACCGAGCCACCTTCTCCAACATCGAGCACCTGGGCCTCGAATTCGTGATCTACACGCTGACGCCGTGGCTGGTGCGCTGGGAGCAAGCCATCTATCGCGATCTGTTGACCGAGGGCGAGCGGGATAGCGTCTTCGTCGAGCACCTGGTGGATGGTCTGTTGCGCGGCGACATCAAAGCGCGCTATGAGGCCTATAGCATTGGTCGTCAAAATGGATGGCTAAGCGCCGACGATATCCGGCGGATGGAGAATATGAATCCGCTGCCCGGCGATCAGGGCGATATGTACCTGGTGCCGCTGAATATGATTCCAGCCGAGCAGGCCGGGATGGACTTCAGCGGGATGGAGAGTGCGCCCATCAGCGAGGATCGACGCCAGCAGCGCGCCCAGCGCAGCGGAGGCGACGCTGAGGCCGCCAGCTACGAGAAGAGGGCTGTACGTGCTGCACTGCTACGTCATCGCCTCCAGGGGGCCTGGTTTGGCACTTATCAAGACGTGGCTGAGCGTGTGTTGCGCCGCGAGGTGCAGGATGTAGGCGACGCCGCGCGCAAGCACCTCAAGCGTGGTGATTATGGCTCATTCAGCGTGTGGATGGAGGAGTTTTACCGCGAGCACATCGCGTTTATGGTGCGCAACTTCGACCCGCTGGCTCAGAGCTACGGCGAGCTAATCGCGGGGGCTGTCGCCGACGAGATCGGGCAGGAGCTATGGGATACCGACGAGGCGCGAGCGTGGGTGCAGTCGTATTTAGATGCCTTTGCCGCGCGCCATAGCCAGATCAGCGAGGCGCGGCTGCGCAAGGCCGCCCGCGAGGCCTTGGACTCCGGCGAGAGCGAGTTGGAGGCCGTCGAGGGTGAACTGGATACCTGGGAGGAGAAGCGAGCTACAGAGACTGCGCGCTGGGAAAGCGTGCGGTTCAATAACGCGCTGGCGGTGGGGCTTTATTTGATCGCGCGGCGGACGAAGATCATCTGGCGCGCGATGGGGGACAATTGCCCGTACTGTAGTTCGCTGAATGGGCAGGTGATCGGCATTCGCGAGTATTTCGTGGATGCCGGTGAATTCCAGCCGGAGGGGGCCGAGCGGCCGCTGACGATCTCGCGCAGCTATCATCACCCGCCGATTCACGACGGATGCGATTGCCTGGTAACGAGTCGATAGAGAGCATAAGGAGAAAATCTTATGAGTTACAACAATATGCCGACGATCACGCCGACGCATAGCGCCATAACGGTGGGGAGCAGCTCAACGGCTATCGTGGCCGCCAACAGCGAGCGGAAGTATTTGCTTCTGATCAACGACAGCGACGAGACGATCTACGTCAAGCTGGGGGCCGCCGCCGCGGCGAACGAGGGGATCCGCCTCGCCGCGACCGGTGGATCGCTGGAGCTGAGCGCCGCCAACAGTAACCTCTACGCCGGCGCGATCAACGGGATTTGTGCCAGCGGCGGCAAGACGCTGCTGGTCACAGAGGGCGAATAATGCCCGTGCCGCAACCGGGGCAGACCAAGGATGACTTTATAGAGATGTGCATCCCCATCGTCATTGAGGATGGTACAGCGGAGGATGAGGAGCAGGCCTATGCTGTGTGCCTCTCGATGTGGGAGCAAGGGAGAGATGCTATGAGCGAGATAATCGAACGCCGGACGATCAAAGCGCCTGAGCTGCGCGTGATGACCGATGATGATGGGGTGACGCGCATCGTAGGCTATGCCGCCGTTTTCGATCAGCTTAGCGAGGATCTGGGTGGCTTCGTCGAGGAGATCGATCCTGCCGCGTTCAATAAGACCGTGCAGGAGGCGGATGTACGCGCCCTATGGCAGCACGATGCCGCGAAGGTGCTGGGGCGCACCAAAAACGACACGCTTCACCTCATCATCGACGAGATTGGCCTGCGCTACGAAGCGTTCCCACCCGACACGACGTGGGCGCGCGATGCGCTAGAGACGACCCGGCGCGGCGACGTAGATCAGAGTTCGTTTGGATTCGACGCGATGCGCGAGCAATGGCGAGAGCCTGCGACGCCCAGTGATTTGCCTATTCGCAGACTGCTGGAGGTGAAGCTCTTCGACGTCTCGCCGGTGACGTTCCCGGCCTATCCGCAGACAAGCGCGGAGGCCCGGAGTCACGCGGCAGCGTTGCAAGAGTCGGAAGAGGAACCGCAGGATATAGACGACGCGCCGGGAGTGGACTCCCACGCGGCGGAAGAAGATGACGCAGCAGCAGAGCAGGCGCTGGAGCGCCTCTCGATGCGGCGGAAGCGATTAGAGTTATTGGATCGTTACTTTTACTTTTACCCTCAAGCATAGGGAGGATTTACCATGAATTTAAGAGAGTTGTTAGAGAAGCGAGCAGGCTTGATCCACGAGGCGCGGGCGATGTTGGACGCCGCCGAGGAAGAGGATCGCGGCCTGAACGCTGAAGAGGAGCAGCGCTATAACGCGCTGTTGGATGAGGCGAACGACACTGGCGAGCGTGTACAGCGCGCTCAACAGATGGACGCGCTACAGAGCGATCTGCAAGCGCCGCTGCAGCGTGGCCAACGCCCCGACCCTGAAGATCAAGCGCCTGGCGATGACTACACCTTCCGCTCGCGGGGGATGCAGGGACGCACGATGCGCGAACTGGCCCAGCATGAGGAATGGAGAGGCTTAGTGGGTCGCTATGGCACCGAAGAATTCAGGGGAAGATTCAATGCCTGGCTGTTGGACGGGATACGGGCCTTCTCCCCAGAGGAGCAACGTGCTCTCCAGGCTGACAGCGACATCTACGGCGGGTATCTCTACGCGCCGATGCAGTTCGTGGATGAATTGATCCAGGCCGTGGATAACGCCGTCTACGTCCAACAGTGGGCCACCGTCTACACCGTCACCGATGGCGAGGCGCTTGGCGCGCCCAGCCTGGACAATGATCCCGCCGATCCTACCTGGACCTCCGAGCTGGATATCGGCAGCGAAGACAGCACCATGAGCGTTGGCCGGCGTGAGTTGAATCCGCACCCGCTGGCGAAGTACATCAAGATCTCGCGCAAGCTCTTGCGCAAGGTGCCCAGTGTCGAGGGCCTGGTCTCCGACCGACTGGGTTACAAGTTCGCCGTCACCGCCGAGAATGCGTACCTGAATGGCAGTGGCGCCGGCGAGCCGTTGGGCGTCTTCACCGCATCGGATCAGGGGATCAGCACCAGCCGCGACGTGAGCACCGGCAACGCCGAGACCTCCATCCAGTTCGACGGCCTGATCGAGGCCAAGTTCTCCCTCAAGACCAACTACTGGCCGCGCGCGCGCTGGATCTTCCATCGCGATGGCGTGAAGCAGATCGCCAAGCTGAAGGATGGCGATGGTCAGTACATCTGGCGCGAGAGCGTTCGCGTGGGCGAACCTGATCGCGTGTTGGGCATCCCGACCTTTATGAGTGAGTACGCGCCTAACACCTTCACCACGGGTGAGTATGTGGGCATCTTGGGCGACTTCTCCCGCTATTGGATCGCCATCTCTCTGATGATGGAGATGCAGACTCTGATGGAGTTGTTCGCGGCCACCAACCAGGTCGGTTACATCGGACGGATGGAATTGGACGGCATGCCCGTGTTGGAAGAGGCATTTGCGCGGGTGAAGTTGACGTAGTGGTGACGAAACCTGGCGCGCCGGCGCGGCAATCCGTCACCATCGAATGGTGACGCACAGCGCGCTGGCCAGCGCCATCGATGTCACCAGATTAGAGCAGCACACTGGAGGTGTGACGATGAACTTGAGTAAGAATACCAAGGTCTCGCCCGTGTTGGCCTATTCGAGCGCCAGCACCGGCACGGATGAAGGTACGATCCTGGATATGCAGGGCTTCGAGGGCGTGATGTTTGTTGGGGGCGGCTTCACAACCGCCAATGCCGGCAACTACTACAAGGTTCAACAGGGAGATAATAGCTCCCTGACTGACGCCGCCGACCTGGAAGATTCCAAGCTCGTCCCCGGCGACGACGATGACGACATCTGCATGGATATCTACCGCCCCACCGACCGTTACGTGCGAATCGTGCGCGTGCGCGGCGCCAGCTCCGCCGCCGATCCCGTTTACGCGATTCAGTACAGCGCGCGGGAGAAGCCTACGAGCCACGCCAGCACGGTTGATAGCGAGCTGCACGTCAGCCCGGACGAAGGCACGGCGTAGACGCCGCCATCCCCCTCTCGGCTGGTATAGCGGGAGGGGGATCACCGGCGAAGGAGTGATGCGATGCGAATCAAATTGAACGATGGGCGCCGGATGGCGGGGCCGAACGGCAACTACGGCCCCGGCGAGGAGATCGAGGTGCCGGATAAGATCGGCAAGCAGATCATCGCGGCCGGGCACGCTGTAGAGAGCGCAACGGTAGCGCCTGCCGAACAGGCGACGGCCAAAGCGCAATCTAAGCCCGCGCCTAAGAAGAAATCCACGCCCAAGCGTAAATCCAAGAGCAAGAAAGCGCCTAAAAAGGCGAAGGAGGACGACGATGGATCTGAGTCAGAAGCAGATTAACTATATCTTTAGCGCGGCGGTTATTATTCTGGGGCTGGTGCTGGGCTATTTCGGCATCACCCTGCCGACACAGCCGGAGATCCCGGAGCCGCTTCAGAGCGGTAACGTGGCCACCTATGATGATCTTGACGCGCTACGGAATCAAGTGGAGGCGATGCAGGCCGCAGGCGACATTACGTCGTTCAGCGTGAGCAGCGACGGCACCTATAGCACGGCGTGTTATCGCAAGCAGGGCGGCAGCGAGTGGGTAGCGGACGATGGTTGTGAGTGGGGCGTCCTGGACGGCGCCACGCTGGAGATTCAAAGCGGCGGCACGTTGGACGTGCAATCCGGCGCCGCGATTACGCTGAGCGGTTACGTGACCTCGACGCTGGATAGCTTAACCGTCAACGGGGCGGCGGAGGTGACCAGCACCCTGACGGCTCAAGACGTCGTTGTCACTGATACGCTGAGCGTCGGCGGAGCTTCAGACCTAACCGGCAATGTGACGATCACGGGCACGACTGACGCCAAGGGCAACATCAGCGATAGTGGAGGTGATCTAACTCTGGCCGATGATACCGTCATCACAGGCACGCTCGACGTGCAGGGTGGCGATATCACGATGGAGAATGACGAGACGCTGAGTAATAGCACCGATGGCGTGGTACAGATCGGCGGCTTTACCGCGCTCTCCGAGGGGGCCGTCGTCGAGGCAACGGCGGCGGGCACGATCACGCCCCTGGCATCGTTCCAGCCCATCACCTCCTCGGCGGCGATCACAGACGCCGTCATTGCCGATGGCTCGGTAGCAGGGCAGCTCCTCGTCATCACGAACGAGAACGCCGCCGATGACATCACGATCCTGGAAAGCGGCAGCAATCTCGTCGCCGGCGGCGATATCACGTTGACCGGTGGGGCCTACGACGCTGTTACATTGCTGTGGGATGGCACGCAGTGGGTCCGGCTATCGTTCGAGGATAACTAAACCGAGGTATCCCAATGGATAAATGGCACGCTCTGGAGCTAATCACAGCCCCTACGGAGGAGCCGGTTTCGCTCTCTGAGGCAAAGGCGCATCTGCGCGTGGATATTGACGACGATGACACCTACATCACCACGCTGATCACCGCCGCGCGGCGACACACCGAGGATGTGATGCGTAAGGCGCTGGTCACGCAGACCTGGGACGTCTTCCTGGATAAGTTTCCCGGCTCGCGCTACATCGAACTGCCGCGCCCACCGCTCCAGAGCGTGACGCACATCAAGTATTACGACGATGACGACGAGGAAAGCACGTTCGACAGTGATAGCTACTACGTCGATGCCAAGACACAGCCAGGGCGCGTGATCCTGCGGGACGATGCCTCCTGGCCCGGCGACGACCTCCGCGATGCCAACGGCGTCATCGTTCGGATTGTGGCAGGGTATGGCGACGCTGAGGACGTGCCAGAGCAGCTCGCGCAGGCGATCCTCCTGCTCGTAGGCCATCTCTACGAGAATCGCGAGGCAGTGACAGACAGCCGGATCCTGCGCACCACGCCGATGGCCTACGATATGCTGATCCAACCGCTGCGGGAGTTTGATTTTTAAGCTGGTGACGGGCGGACGTATCGAAAAGCAATTGAGACAAAGCGTGTCACCATCGAGAAGGGAAACGTAGGGAAGTGTAGGGAAACGTAGGGCGTTGTTTTGTTTCCCTTCGTTATTTTTGCCGGGAGAGGAGCTGATTATGGGAAATACTGTTCGCGTAGGGCCAGGGGACGAGATCAAGATCTTGCTACCCGGAGGAAAGGATCTCACCGTGGGGCCGTTGGAGATATTGATCGGCTCGACGATGGGCATCCCCGGGATCACCGGCGTCGTGATGCCGATGAAGAACGTCGATAAGGCGTGGTACGAGACCACGCAATCGCCCTACTTCGACTCCTACAACGTCCATCCCTACAGATGCGAGGACTATAACTTGGAATCCGGCGGCAATACCGACCTGGGAGAACCTCTGATTGCCCCGTTTAGCGGCTTAGTGCTGACGGCGGCTCAATATGGCGGCGGCATCGGCCGCGTTGTGCAAATCCTGGGCCGTTCTGACGATGGAGAATCCTTTGTGTGGGCCGGTTGGCACCTGCAAGAGCTATCCGTCGCCACCGGACAAATCGTCACGATCGGCGAGGACATAGGGACGATAGGCAACGCCGACGGGCGCTACGCAGGCGCGCATCTGCATAATCAGGTGTGCATCGTGGGTGATGCGTGGGGCATTCCCTCACCCACGACCTTCCCCACGGATAGTCGCTACGACTGGCAACGGCCCTCGGAGTTCTTTATCCGGTACGGCGTGGATCGCGATCTGGTGCGTCGTCTGATGGCCTGGGACGGCGCCTGATCGGAGGCCCTTATGAGTGATGATCCCCACGAAACCCAAAATCTGAACGCAATGCAGATGTTGATGGCCCAGCTAGAGCGCATAGAGCGCTCAATCGAGACGCTGCCCGCGCTCCTGGCGCGGATCGAAGCGCTGACGGAGAGCACGAACTCTTTGGAGAAGGCGCTACGCGAGACATCACAGGAGCTGCGCGAAAACGACGCCGAACAACGCCGCGAGATTCAATCTCTGCGGTTGCGGCAGTCTGAGATCTCGGCGTGTGTCGCCGGTGTGTCCAGCGGACTCAGCGACGCACGCAACGACATCAAGGGAAACCGCGAGCGCATCGATAAGGTGTCGCGAGTCGCCGAAGGGAGCGCCAAACTGCTCGATAATGGCATGACGTGCCCCAGCCTGGACGCCATCGACGACGAGCTGGATTCGTGGCGCCCGTGGCTGGCCGGCCTGCGGTGGTTTCTAATGATCGCCGGAGGGATCTTGGCGGTGGCAATTGTGGGAGGAATCTTGTGGGCCGTCGTGCAATCCGGTTCCTGGGGGGCATGAGATGAGGAGTGGGCGCTTGCGGCAACGGATTACGATCCAGAACAAGGCCAGCGTGTTGCAGGATGGCTACGGCGAGGAGACGATCACCTGGGGGGATTATCACACGTGCTGGGCGGCTGTGGAACCGCTGCGCGGCAGTGAATACTACGAGCAGGAGATGGCCGGGGCTGACGTATCCACGCGCATCGTCATTCGTTGGCCCGGGAGCAAGACGATCACGCCGGAGATGCGCGTGAGCTTCGACGGCAACTACTACGACATTGAGAGCGTGATCCCGGTTGAGGAGCGCAATCGCGAGGTGCAGTTGATGTGCCGGAAGGTGATCAGCGAGGATTGGGAGGGCGGGGACTGATGACGAATGGCAGCGCTGCCTATGGCACAATCCTGCAGATGAATGGCATCGCCATCGCCGAGGTGAAGAACTTCGGCGGGCCGGGGATGGGGCAGGACGTGCCAGAAACGACGCATCAGGAGAGCACCGGGGCTGCTTCTGAATTCGTCGGAGCGCTGTTAGATGGCGGCGAAGTCACGCTGGACGTCAACTTCCTCCCGCAGAATGCGACTCAGGCACTCAATACCGACGGCAGTCTCATCTACGCTATGTATCAACGTAGCGCGGAAGATTTTGAGCTTGTCTGGCCCGACAGCTCGAGTACGACGTGGGTATTCCGCGCGCTGGTCGTTGAGTTCAAAGCGGACGGCGATAGCCCCGATAGGCTGGCGGGAACGATCACGCTGAAGATCACGGGCAAGACGACGCAATCCGGCGCCTTCTTCGCCACATCCGGCGGGCTGTACAAGACGTCAAGAATTGAATTTGATCGTGCAAGCGACCCGCGCTGGACGTTACAAGGTGACGCCTTGTATATTACGCATTTCTCTGCCGCCGATGATGATCCAGAACAGTTGCAATTGGCAGTCGCCGGATCAGACGATAGCGCTATCTATTTGCGCCGCCCTGCGAGTGACGACAGTTGGCAAGAGATTCTGAATTACACAGACGCGCTCAGCGTTATCGGGGTCAGTAGCCAGGGATTCGATAATTTTATAGATGTAGCTTGCGATTCGCATTCCGACCGCATCGTGGTTTTATTTAGCTACCAGACCACCGGTCATTACCTCTTGATTTCAGATGATTACGGAGATTCATGGACGAGCGTGTCACTGAATACGGAATACGGAGCATTTAGAAGCGATAATCTCGTAGTCGATCAAACAACGGGTGATGTCTACATCGGTGGGTTTTACAACCTTGGCGGAAATGGCGCAATTCTCAATTATTCGTCAGGTGCACTCAGTGAGATGTTTTCATCAGGTGGAGGGGGCTGGGCGCCAATCTTGTTTGCTGGTGCCGATGGGACGATCTACGGAGGCGATGAGACGGGAGAAACGTATCCGGATCTCATTAGTAGCGATAGCTGGGAGGAGATCGATGGCCCTGCCCACTATGGTATTACGAGTAATTACGATGGCGATGGCGCTGCGCCGACGGACACGATCTGCGTGATTCGCGAGGATGATATTTACATCTCGGATGATGGGGGTGTGACTTGGGCGACACTAATTTTAGGCGATCCCAGAGACGGGAAAGCGATAGCGGCACTAAGTAAAAATCAGATTCTATTTGCATTCGAGTCTGCTGGCGTGCTCGCACCACACTCCATCTACTCTACTGATGGTACGAGTGTATACGAGAAATCCGGCGCGAACGCTGACCAGGCGGATGGCGGCGGCGATAGCGTGCCCTACAATGTCACGCCGGCACGGAATGCCATTGTGTTATTCGACGCGGGGTATTAGAGATGGCCAAAGCGACGGTTGAAGGCGGCGAAGAGCTAATTCGCAAGCTGCACAAGATGGGCGTGGACGTCGACAAATTGATCTCCGCTGCAGCCAAGGCCGGCGCGGAGATCATCGCCGACGCGGCCAATCCCATGGCCCCGGAGCCGATCATTGAGACCGAGGAGACCGATAGTAGCCCAGGGCGCTCGCAAGTGGACGTGGGGCTACCAGAGGATAAATGGTATCTGGGGTTTCTGGAGACCGGCGCCGGTCCTCACAAGATCGGTGGGCCGGTGACGATCAAATGGGGGGACGAGATTCACGTCTATGGGAGCGTCAGCCATCCTGGCATGGCGGCGCGCCCGTTTCTGCGCCCGGCCTTCGACGCGCAGGCAGGGCAGAAGGAAAGTAGTCCGGCGGCCAAAAAGGTTGGTGATGTGTTGCTGAAGGCGATAGAGAGGCAGGACGATGCTTGACGATCTCCGCACGTTGATTACCTCGGATGCGACGGTGAGCGGGCTGATCGGCGCGCGGATGTATCCGAATCGCATCCCGCAGGATAAGGCGCTGCCGGCGCTGGCCTATCAATTGATCAGCCAGCCGCATATCTATGCCCACGCCGAAGGCGACGTGGGCCTGCACCGCGCGCGGGTGCAGATCACGGCGCAGGCTACGAGCTACAGCGCACTGCGCTCGGTGATCGCGGCGGTGACGGACGTTGTGAGCGGCTATCGCGGCATAACGGGCAGCACGTGGTTCAACGCCTGTTTTGTGGATAACACGCCCGACGAGTGGAGTGAGAGTTTCGAGCGCCCGACGGGGCGCGTGGATTTGATTATCTGGCATCGCGCCAGCTCATAAACAGAGGAGGCTTACTATGACGGACGCAGTAGCAGCATATGGCACATTGATCAAGATGGGGGATGGTGCGACCGAGGAGGCGTTCACCGCGATTGCTGAGATCAGCAACATCAGCGGGCCGGGGTTCTCGATGGACACCGCCGAGGTCACGCACCACGAATCGACCGGCGCATTCAAGGAGTTTGTTGGTACGCTCCTGGACGGCGGCGAGGTGACGCTGGAGGGCAACTGGCTGGTCGCCAATGCGACGCAGGGCCTCAACGCAGATGGCAGTATCATGTACGCCTACATGAACCGCACGGTCGATAATTATCAGATCGTCTGGCCGGATAGTGGATCGACTGAGTGGACGTTCGCGGCGCTGGTCACCAACATCGAACCCAGCTCCGACGTATCCGACAAGTCCAGCGTCAGCATCACGCTCAAAGTCACGGGGCAACCGACCGTCCCGGCATCCTAATAACCGATCTAACAAAGGGAGATACTCTATGCCAGCACTCAATAGAACGCAGATTTTGCAATGTGACGACACCCAACGCGAGCGGGTCGAGGTGCCCGAATGGGGCGGCTACGTTTACGTGCGCTCGATGACGGGGCAGGAGCGCGAACGTTTGGAGAAGGCGCTCGTCGATGATCTGGGGAATCCCGTCCCCGGCGCCCGCGAGCAATTACGCTCGCGTTTGGTCGCGTTGACCGTCGTCGATGACGAGAATCAACGCCTGTTCAAATCCGACGACGTGCCGCAGTTGCAGCAGAAGAACTCCGCCGTATTGGACCGGCTCTTCATCAAGGCGCAGCATCTGAGCGGCATCACGCGCGATGATATGGAGGCGCTGACAAAAAACTCAGAAACCGCCCCGAGCGGCGGTTCTGGTTCCGGTTAGCGTTAGCGCTGGGGATCCCCGTTGGAGAGCTGCAGCGGCGGATGTCGTCGCGGGAGTTCACCGAGTGGATGGCGTATGACACGTTGGATCCCATCGGGCAGGAGCGCGCGGATCTGCGCGCGGGCATCATCGCCTCGACCGTGGCGAACACGGCGCGGGATGAGAAGAAGCATCCCAAGCCATTCTCTGCGGACGAGTTTATGCCGGAGTTCGAGGCGTGCAGCGCCGAGAAGCCCCAACAGACGATAGAGCAGCAGATCCAGATCGCCGAGATGTTGGCGGCGGCTGGGTTGGGGACGATCACCCGTAAAAGCGATAGGGAGTAAACAATGGCCTTAGCGAGCTTAGTCGTTCGCCTGGTGGCGGACGCCTCCGATTTTGATCGCGGCCTGGGCAAGGCCGAGAATAGTACATCGGGCTTTGTCAATCGCATTGGCACGGATCTGCGCACGGTGGGTAAGGTGGCCGCCGGTACAGGGGCGTTGATCGGCGGGGCGATGCTGGGGGCCGTGATCAAGTTTGGCCCTCAGGCTGTCAACTCGGCCAGCGACATCCAGGAATCGATGGGGAAGGTCAACACCGTCTTCGGGGATAGCGCCGGGCTGGTGGATAATTTCGCGCGCCAATCCGCGACCTCGTTCGGCATCGCGCGCGAGGACGCGCTGGAGGCTGCCGGCACGTTCGGCAACCTCTTCAGGACGATTGGCCTGACCTCGGATGTATCCGCCGATATGAGCACGGATCTTGTGGCCCTGGCCGCCGACCTGGGGGCATTCAACAATATGGATCCTACTCAAGTGCTGGAGAAGCTACGCTCCGGCCTGGTGGGTGAGGTGGAGCCGCTACGGCAGTTGGGCATCAACCTGACGGCAGCGCAGACTGAAGCAAAGGCGATGGAGATGGGCCTGGCGGACGCCGACGGGACGATCACCCAGGCGGCCAAGACGCAGGCGCGCTACGCCCTCATCCTGGAGCAATCAGCACTGGCCCAGGGCACCTTCGCCAAGGAGAGCGAGGGCCTCGCCGCCCAGCAGAAGATCTTAGGCGCCGTGTGGCGCGACACCTTGGCCGAGGTCGGCGGCGTGGCGCTGCCGCTGATCACCCAGGGTTTGAGTGGATTCCTGGGCATCCTGCAAGGTTCGGTCATCCCTGTGGTGCAGCGCGTCGTCGCCGGCATACGCACGTTTCAGCACGGCGTGGAGGCGGGCGTCGATCCGATCACCGCGCTGGGCATCGTCCTGGAGAGCTTCCTGCCGGAGGATGTGGTTGAAAAGATCACCGGCGGACTGACGATGATGATCGAGGGCATTCAGCAGGTATGGGCCTTTGTGCAGCCCATCGTCGCGGCGATTGCGGCATGGGTCAGTAAGAATGTTGAGTTGCAAGATGTGCTGATCGTCCTGGGGGCAGCTCTGGCATCCGTGATCGTCCCGGCGCTGGCGGCCATCATCGCGCCCGTGGCGGGGGTGCTATTCGCCTTTGTTAAGCTGGTGGCCATCGTCGCTGCCGTGCGCACGGCGTGGGAGAATAACTTCCTGGGGATCCGCGATATTACGATGGGGATCTTCGACGCGATCAAGTCGATGTTTACGTTCTTCGCCGAGCAATTCGTCACCTCTTTGGAGGCGTTCCTCTTGATGCTCGAGGGCGACTGGGAGGGGGCCTGGGAAAAGATCAAGGAAGGCCTGAGTAACTCCTGGGACGCTATTAAAAATGTGGTATCCGACGGGGTTGACGCCGTGAAGTCATTCTTCACAGACACGGATTGGGCTGCGGTAGGCGACAATGTTATCAGCGCCATTGGCAACGGGATCCGCAACGGGATCGGCGCCTTAAAAGACGCGGCGCGGGCAGCCGCTGAAGCGGCCCTGAGCGCGGCTAAAGGCTTCCTGGGTATCAACTCCGACTCGAAGAAGTTCATTGGTGTGGGGGAGCATAGCGCTGGCGGGTTCGCGACCGGGATGCAGCACGGTATGTCTGCTGTGGAGAATGCAGCTCGCAATATGGCCACGGGCGCCATTCAAGGCGCACGCCAGGGCGGAAACTCCGTTAGCGTCGATTCGCCGGTTACGTTGTACGTCTCTCCCTCCAGCGATCTGGATATGGAGGAGTTAGCGTATCGCGTGAGTGAACTTATCGGACGCCGCGTGGCGGCCTACGCGAGGTAATATGACCTGGAGCTTGCAGATTGCGCGTTATGAATGGGGAGCCAGCGGCGAATCCGTGACCGGGTTTGATCTCGGCGATAAGATCGTCGAGTTCGAGGTGGCGGATCCGGCGCTGACGATTGATCGCGCCCCATCGCGGCGATATCGCGGTGCGTGGGCGGTCGCGCATCGCGGCAAGAATGTGATCGATGGCGCGCGCGTGCGCATCGCCAGCGGGGATGATCCTCACAGCGCCTATCATACGACGGCGATAGCAATTCGCCGTTCGTTGTTATGGCAAGAAAGCCTGCGTAACGACAGGCGCGTGGTGATCCGATTCCGCGATAGCGAGCGCCATGAAGAAAACGAATGGTATGAGGCGCCGCTACTCAATGGCACCGTGCGCCTGGAGCGGGGGCCATTCCTGCGCCTGACATGGGAGCGAGGGCCGTACTGGTCCGGCCCTGAGGCGTTGCTGTCGGTGAAGAATAATTGGACGCAATACAGTGGAGACGTCACACCGGACGCTAATGGCTATTATGACTACGCACAGATCACCAACTGCGATGACGATAACCCCGCGCATAACAATTGGATCATCGTCGAGACGCCGGACGGGACGGTCGAAGCGCCGATCCGGCTACGGATTCAGAACAGTTATGACGTGGGTCGGTTGGACGACGTGCGTGTGGCGTGGGGCAGCAAGCCCCAGAAACTGACGCTGGAAGCGGAAGATAGCGATCTCTCTCCCTACGTGCAGCCGGGCGAGGATTACAGCAATCAGGCGCGGGCACGCGCCGATACGTTCCGTTGGGAGCTATCGCAGAGCGTTCAAAAGGATCTGGTAGGGCGGTATCGCGTCTTGGCCAATGGCGCATTGAATGGGGCCACCTGGACTTTCGCGGCCGGCTACGCGCTGACCAAGGAGCAATATGCCATCCAGGACGATGGCGACACCACCGCCACGGGGGCCAGCGGGTGGACGGATCTGGGCGAGATCGTACTGCCGCCGGGCGGATTCCTGCATCAGCCGCGCGCCGATCTCAAGCTATGGCTGGAGGGGAGCGAGGAGAAGTACCTCGACTATGTGGCGCTTCTCCCGGTGGAGAATGATCAATACCGGCATATTTTCTTCGACGAAGGATATCACTGTAAATACGAGGCGTGCATCGAGGACGATGGTTGGCGCGGCGAGCTGGCCTACGAGCTGGCCGGCAAGCGCTATTCTTCGTTGCAGGCGCGCGGATTGCCGATCTGGGCGACACCGGCAGAAGATGAACAGATGCTCTCCTTTGCCCTCGAGGGCAATCTGGGCGATGCCCTGGCGTTACGCTCGGCAATTGTGCAGGTATTTATTCGGCCACACTATGATTGGCTGCCATAAGGGGATGCGTGATGAGCTATAACTATGATTCGAGTTCTGATGAGATCGAAAAAGACGGCACGGTCGTCGGATGGGCAACGACGACGGCTATCGCGACGATATTGATCGCGTTACTCTCCGGCATTTTGAGCAGCGACCCCGACCTCCTGACGACCTTCTCGTCGATCCCGGCGCCGCCCAGCGAGATCACCTACTGGGATAAGAACGTCTATCGCAACGAAGCGCAGGTCTCAGAGTGGTGGTCGTCGTCCACGGCTATCACGGTTGGCACGAAGATCGAGATCGCGGATCGGATCACGACGACAGCGCCATTCACACTGACAGAGGCGTGGGATAGTTCCGTGTTTGATCTCGGCGGCTACATCACCGAGACGGGCGGTATAGTCATCACGTCCACGGATGCGCTGACGTGGCTGGTCACCTCGCCGGTGGTAACGACGACGCAGTATGATCTGATCAAGGCCTGGACGGTGTTGACCAGCTCGTTCACTTCTACGACGATCACCGAGACAATCGCGGCAGCCAGCGGCACACAATCGACGACGATCTCTTTTGCGCCGGGCGCGGTTCCCACCGCCACGCCGACGCCCACGTCAACGCCCCAACCGACCTACACCCCAGCCTATACCCCGCGCCCGTGGGAAGAGACGCCATTCCCCACCGCGACGCCGTGCGTGGGGATCGAGTGCGGCGGCACTGATGATCCGACCTATAAGTTGTACTTCCCGCTAATCACGAAGGATTACGGCGAATGAGTCAGATGCAGATCAAGATCACGACCGCAGCGCGCGGCACAGAGGACATCACCGCGCGGGTGGGGGATAATTGGCAGTTCGATACGCGCGCTGGCGTAGGGTATGCGACGGCGCGTGTGACGATTATCCACCCAGAGCGCGATCTGTGGTATCTGCTCAATGCTAAGGCTACGGACTCGATTGCATTCTACTTCGCCGGCGTCAAGGTATGGGAGGGATACGTCGCCGATACCACCTTGCGCGGGAATCAATTGGTGATTGCGTGCGAGGGGGCCGGATTACGCCTGGGGGATATCGAGGTGTGGCGTGCCTACGCAGATCCGGAGTTCAGCCATTGGGACGCCAGCGCCGCCGGTGACGTGGCGGGGTTCGGAGGTGATAATAACAATCGCGTCTACGTGGAGGCCTCGGGGTCATTCAGCGACGGGGACGAGAGCACGGTGACCTACCCCGACGACTCTGACGTAGTCGTGGGCGGGGAGGTCGTCGCCGTGGAGGCACGCGTCGTTGTGACGATTGCCTCCGGCGCCTGGATTGTGGAGCTACGCGACGACGCGGGGGCCGTGCTGTACACAACGAGCGTCGCGGTCGATACGACCATCGACGTGGATGTGGATAGCGCCGACGGTTTAGTGTGGGCGCTGCGCAAAGATGGCGATGGCGATGGCGAGGCGACGGCGCGCCTCACCCAGGTGGTAGTGCGCACGCTGGATCCGTCGCAATCCAGCGATATTGTGGCGGATGTCCTGGGAGATGCGGGGATCGACACCGATGGTGTGAGCGATTCCGGCGTGGATGTGGATCGGGCCATCTTCCAGGGCGACTCACGACTCGCGGCCATCGCCGAGATGAGAGAGATCGGCGACGGCGAGGCGACGTGGCTCTTTACGCTCTACGAGGAGGCCAGCTTTACGGCGTGGCCCACAGTTGCCACGTGGCTGTTGGATGCAAAGCAACGGCCCGGCTCGATAGAGATCGGGTACCGGCGTAGCGCTGTACGCAACGCTGTGCGCGCGCGCCTGCCCGATGGTTACATCACAGACTGGGTGACGGACGCGGATAGCATCGCGCGATTCGAGCGCGTCGAGGAGACGATCTCTCTACGGCAGACGAGCTATGATGAGGCCGCGCGCCTGGCGCAGGTCTATTTGGCGGATCGCGCCTGGCCGGTGGCATCGTTGCGCATTGAGGCCGGCGCGGTGATCGAAACGCCGGACGGCTCGCCGTGGCCAGTATGGCGCGTGCGCGCTGGGCAGGTGCTGACTTTGCGCGATGCGTTTCCCTACCGAGATTTCGATATCCGTGTCGCAGAGGTGCGCGCCACGCCCGATGGCGTGACGATTGTCCCCTTCGGCGCCGACGACCGGGTGGAGGTACAGTTGGCCGCGCAGGCCCGGCAGATCGCGCGCAATACGCGCAGCTCCAACGCAGCGCCGGATGGCGGAGGTGGGGTTTCCTCCGGTGGGGGCGGCGGCACCGGTGGCGGGGATATGTTCAAGGCGACGTATGATCCGGACGGGGATGGCCAGGTCGAGGGCGCTGACGACGCGGACGCCCTGGGCGGTGTTGTGGCTGCCGATTATTTGACGGAAGCGGAGCATACGGCCATTGGGGATAGCAGTCCCCACCACGCGCGCTACACCGACGCTGAGGCTGAAACGGCGGCGCCTGTGCAGAGCGTGGACGGAAAGACAGGCGTGGTGGATCTCTCTGCTGATTATGAGGCTGCTGGGGCAGTTGCGGCGCACGCGAGCGACGCGGACGCGCACCACGACCGCCAGCACGACATCGACAGCGCGGCGGATCACAACGGCGTCATTGGTGTGCCGATCCGAATGGACGTACACGGGCTGACAATGGGGTTGGGATTCGAGATGGATAACGGCAGGCTGATGGGTTACAACGTATAGAATAGAATGGAGGAATTATGACAACTAATCATCACACACCGCATACAGCCGGGGATCTATTATCGGCGGCGAATCTCAACGGCCCCCTGAGCGAGTTGGACTCAGCAATCAGCGACCGCACTGGTGCGGACGCCGACCTGGTATCCGGTACCGCAGGCGACGATGGCGATCTCGTCGTATGGAACGCAGATGGGGACGCTGTGGAGGGCGACCCGGCGGGGAGCGACGTGAAAGGCGACTTCGATGACTTGACGGAACGCCTTGAATCTGCTGAGTACACGTTTTTGAATTTCGAGGATGCCGACGCGGGGCACTGCGTGCTGCTCCCGCCGAAGACAATCAACAGCTATGACTACGACGGCGTCATCATCCAAAAATACAGCGGCTCACAGGAGAACGCCACGCCGTGGGACGACAATCCGGATGTAGCAGACGGCGCGGCGGTCGGCGCGAATATCGTACACAGCAAGCCCGGCGTGTCGCCGTGGCGAGAGATCACATACTTGGAAGCGCGGCGGTCGGCGTGCAATCTCGGCGTTGGCTGGTTTTTGACGCCGGCGCGGGTGTGGGCACGACTGGCGTTCGAGGCGGCGGCGAACAACACGCAACCGCACGGGCCGAACGGCGACACAAATCCACCGAGTGACACCGAATATCCCAACGAGCTGGGTATCCGTGACTGGGCGCTCGCTGATAGAGGAGCGCACGACTCGGCGCTGACCGGATCGGGACCGGTAACGTGGAGTCATAACTGGCGCGGCGACGGCGTCCACGATTTGAACGGCAACATCTGGGAGTGGGTGTCGGGATTGTTTCTACTGCCGGAGAGCCTCGGCGACGATTCGACGACACCGCACGTCATTACCGCAGCGGGCGAGGATGGCTATGTGCTCGTCCACGCCAGCGACGATCTATCGCTACGCGGATCGCCATTCGGGGAGAGCACGGCAGAGGCGTCCGGGAGCCTGACGGATAGCAATAAATCCTGGACGGTTGACGAATTTGCCGGTGATTTCCTTTATGACGCTGCTGGCAGTCTATTCTACATCGACGGCAACACCGCGACCGCGCTGAGCATCGATGGTGCGGATACGCCAGCGAGCGGGCCGTATGAGATTTTGGCATTAGTATCAACAGATATCACCGCCGGAATGACGAGTGGAAATCGCATCCTGACACTGCGCAGCGATGCCGATCTCGGCCCGCTGGCGATCCCGGCCACATCTGATGGTACAGGGAGCGCCGCTTATGGCCAGGATGGATATTGGTTCGCCGCCACCGCGTTACGCGCGGCGATCCGTGGTGGTGGCTGGCTCAACGGCGTCCAGGCGGGCGTTTTCGCCCTCGCCCTCAACTACACGCCCTCGGCCCGCAACGTCGGCCGCGGCCTCCGTGCCTGCAAGTCTCTGTAGTTGGTATCTGTCCCACTGAAAATCTGGTATCTGGAGTCAGAAATCTGAATCCCTATGATAGAGAACTTGATTATCTACCAAAAGATGTACGATTTGCTAATTTATGCCTTCCCTATCCTCAACCGCTTCCCGAAGAATCAAAGGTTCGTCTTGGCGCAACAAATCCAAAATACTTTACTGGATACCATACAGTTGATCACCAAGGCGAATCTGGAGAGGGATAAACGCAAGGCCTTGCGTGAGGCTGATATTCAACTCAGTATGGCCAAATTATTAGTGCGCATTACACATGATCTGATTATCTGAGTTCGTTTTTCAAAAAGGAGAATCTAATGATTAGAGTATTAAGCACAGATTGGGTATGCAGATACGAGGACGCGGGGTATGATGCGCTCATTGCGAGTCTGGCCCCGCAGGGCCTGGAGATGGCTGAGTTTCTGGCGGCGCTGAACGACGCCGGATCACAACCGCCGATGACGGAGAATATGTTTCTCAAGTATGCTATCGACCGCAAGGTCGCCGGTAGCTTGGAGACGATTGACGTGCGTGGGGCCAGCTTCCCACAACACACATCGCGCCCAGATGCGCCAACCGGGTTAGGCGGCGATGCGAGCGGCGTGTATTTCAGCGCGCCGACCGAGAATCTGGAGGAGGGTTTTCCGCTAACGGCTGGGGGGCGGCCTTCACTTTTTAAGTTGCTGTAAGAGGAGGGTCGTATGGCTAAGGTCGTAGGAGGGCTGTTCAGTGTTGAGGCGTCGGGGAAGTTTGCCAATGCGCTGGTCTTTGATCGCCGAGGTTACGTGCGAGGGTACACCCGCCCCACAAATCCGCAGACAGAAGCTCAGGGGAATGTCCGTCAGGTGATGTTGGCCGCGCAGCGTGCCATCGGGTTGGCGGGGGATGCGACGAAGGCAGAGATAAAGGAGGCTGCGCCTGATTATCGCTGGAATTCGTACTTGATCCAGCAGATGATCGGCAAGGGATCCGTGGCGTGGGATGCCAGTCTCGCGGCGTTCAATGCGCTTGATCCCGCCGATCAAGGGGTTTGGACGAGTGAGGCGGAGGCTCTGGGGATGACTGAGATCAGTATCCCTTACGCGGGCGATTCTCCTATCTCGGCAGGGACCGCGTTTTTCGCGTTGGCGCGCACGCTGTTCGATTTGGGCGTGTACGTTGTCAATGGGGCGCCGGATGGCGCCAACGCCGTCGCGTGGGCGACGAGCGTCGCCGATTAGTTGGGTTCATCATAAACAAGGAGACCGCCGCTTTCGCGGCGGTCTTTGCTTTCGAGTGGTGACGCTCCCCTCGATGATCCCGCCAAAGCGTGTCACCAGTCGGCCTATTGCGGCCCCCGCAGCACGCCGGCATCGACGAGGGCCTCAATATCCGGCGTGTAGATATACCACAATTTTCCGTGGCGCTTCTCGCAGCGTACGCGGCCAGTGCCCTCCGGGCCATGATCACGGCAAATGCGACGGAGGTGATCCGGCGAATATCCGGTCGCCTCGGCCACGTCGGCGGCGGGGCGCATCTGATTGCGGATGAAGTCCGCATCATCTTCAATCTCGGCGATGATCGCCTTGGCATCCGCGATCTCCTCCGGCGTGCCAGATTCGAGCCGCGCGACGGCTTGCAAATAACGAAGTAAGAGCTTCTCCCCATAACTTAGTTTAGTTTTCATCACAGCACCTCTCGAAAAACTCATCAGCCCCAACGAACTCACACCCCGCAGCTTCGGCAGCCAGGCGGTCGCTCTCGCGATCTCCAACCATCACAGTTGATGCGGGCGATGCGCAAAGCTGCTCCATTAAATCGAGTAACATCCCCGGATTCGGCTTCCGGCAGCGATCATCACGCGCGAACTCCGGGAGCGCCTTGGGGCCACGCGCGCGGGCATCATAGGGGCACATCGCCGCCGCATCCAGGCCGCCAACCTTCTCCGCGCAATCGTCCATCAGCGCCCAGGCCTCATCCTCGGTGATGAAGCCCCAGGCCACGCCCCCTTGATTAGACGCGAGGGCCAGTTTGTGCCCCTGCGCGCGCAGCTCGGCGATCTTCTCGGCAACGCCCGGCAAGAGCACCTGCTCATCCGGTGTGTTGGCCGGGCGGTTGCCCGCCCGACCAACTAACGTGCCGTCCTTGTCGAAGATGTAGAGCATTATTTTTGCCCTTTCTTGGAGTTTGGGATACCGATCAAATCCGCGATGTAGCCAAGCGTGCGCATTACGGTACTTCCATCCTTCTTCTTCGCTTTAATCTTGATCTTTCGCCACTCTTGATCTTTCTTAGCCATTCTACTCACCTCCTTGGGCATTGATTGTAAAGGAGCGATGCTTAAGGCCGCCAGCCATTATTTTCCCCTGCTCCTCGAAACTGAGATCGCTCATCTCTAATAGAGCTTCCTTGAGACTCGATCCCATTTTGATAATTGGGCCACCAACCAGGACCTCAACCTCAACACCATTGGCAATGAGATTTTTGGCCACCTGGACCATATCTCTATTAGGGAGAATATTACTCTTGCACTCCTCGCCCTCGCAAACCCTAACCTCTGCCTTCCAAATATCAATTGCCTCGATTGTGGCTTTCATCTCCGGTCACTCCTTTTGGGCCTCTTTGTGGGCTGGCCCCTCTCCCATCTGATTCTAAGTATAACCGATTATCGGTTATATGCCAACCCCCAATTTTACATTTGGCCAAAATACTGGTCAAGTGGCTAGGTACAAGTGTTCTATTTTACATAACAAAAAAGCGCCCCCGCAGAGGCGCTGGTGGTGACAGCTCTTGGCCACGTGGCCGCCTTCGACGTCACCAGTCGGGGATGTGTGGGGCCGGGAGCCATAGCTCTCCCCGTAGGATCCCGGCGCAGCCGATCACGTGCTGGGCCAATGTGTGCAGCTCCAACTCGCGCAGGGCGGCGCGCACGTCGTCCAGCTGGCCAGCCGAGCAGCGCAGGGCCGCCGGCAGGTGACCGGTCTCCTGATAGTGCGTGGTCACCGCGCGCTTGACGGTTTGCCCCAGCGGCTTTCCTTGCCCCCAAATCACGGTCCAGGTGGGCGTGGATCGCGGCTCGTCAAACATCGTCAACTGTTGGCCGGTCATTGCTCGCCTCTAAACGATCCACAATGGCATAAAGATCTTGCTCGACCACTCCCCACCGGACGGAGGATCCTCGATACCAGTACCGATCCTCGTTGTTGATTATGCCGTATAGTATCTCTCGGACCCTTGACTTTGGGTCTGATGGCCTTGAAGGTTTTTCGATGGCCTGATCCTTAATTAGCTGCTCTGCTTGTTTTAGGCCTGAGATCAGAGAATCGATCTCGTCGCTGAATAGAATTATCTGACCATCCGAAAAGAGATCGAGTGTGTTCGTAATGAATACCATAGCCGGGCCTTCATCAACGGCTACGGAGACCTCGATTTTGACATCATCGCCAGCCCGAATTGTAGCGATATTCCCCATCTATCTACTCCTTCTTTATGATAATACTGACATTGCCGTCTCCGCCGCCGCTGCGATAATGGCGTTCATCGGACACCTCGCATTGGTAACTGTTCAAATCTCAGCGT
>CAZCAI010000060.1:10364-26537 GCA_964496595.1 uncultured Anaerolineales bacterium | reverse complement strand
ATAGTTGCAAGTTACAAGTTACAAGTTGCAAGTTACAAGTTGCAAGTTACAAGTTGCAAGTTACAAGTTGCAAGTTGCAAGTTGTATGCGTTAAGAGCGTGATTTCTTATCCGTGTATATTTCCGTGTACGTTCATTATAGAGGTAAAATGCAAAACGCAAAATGTTGTCCCATCGTCTTGCTAATTCTAACCCTTGTTATACAATGTGAAAATGACTTTGAGCCTGGGAGAGAAAAAGATGTCCAAGCATACGGAATACGAGGGCCAGTTTCCACTCGTAGACAGCCGCTTTTTCATCCTTTATAGCGTTGGCATCCTGCTCATCATCGGGGGCTTTATCAGCGCGGCCTTCTTAATGGATCGACAAGCGGTGCGCCGCCAGGAGGCGATGTTCAACGAGCAGCAGGCGCTCCAGACGTTCCTGGCGAAGCAAGCGATGCGCGATCATATCGATGATCTCATCGCCGGTGCGCGCCTGATCGCCCAGACGACGCTCCCCGCCTTCGAGGCCGGCGACCAATCCCCCGCCGAGGCGGCGGAGATGTTGCGACTAGCCTACGAAGCTCGCACACCGGAGATTCTGGCCTACCTCTACATGCCCGCGCCGGATGAGGTCGCGCTGGCCCAGGCCGCTGCTTCGCCAGCGGGCGAGCAGGCGAAGCAGTTGGCGCAAATGTGGGCCGCCGAGCACTGGGCCGCTATCCACCAAGCGCAACCCGAAGCGCCGTTTACACCGCCTTTCTATGTGACCCAAGAGCTGCAAGCTTTTGGGATGTTCTTCCCGGTGCGTATCGAGGGCGCGCTGCACGGCGCGCTCGTCCTCGTGGGCGATTTCACCCCGATGGTCGAGCGCTACATCCAGCACATGCGTTCCGGCCAATATGGCGCGGCCTATCTCCAAGATGCTCAGGGCGTCGTCGTCTACGATCACGAGACGGAGATCATCGGCGAGAATGTCTTTGAGACGCTCCATATCGATTACCCAGATCTGTTGGCGGTGGATCGGCGGATGCAGCGCGAAGAGAGCGGCGCCGCTGCTTATCAATTCACCGTCGACCGCGATCAAGCCAACATCGCCCACCGGAAGCTGATCGCCTGGCACACGGTATCGATGGGAGAACAGGCCCTCACCGTGGCCCTCTCCGCGCCGGACACGGAGATTGACGCCATCTTGCTCGATTTGCGCACGCAGCGCATCGTCTTAGGCGTCGCCCTGGCGCTGATCATCGCCGCGATGAGCCTCCTACTCTTCCGCTGGCGACAAAATGTACTGACGCGCGCGGCCACGACGTTGCGGGAGCAGGTGTCCGTGCGCACCGCCGACTTGGCTGCCAGTGAGGCGCGCTATCGCCAATTGGTGAATAAGGCCCCGCTGGGCGTGATCTCCGTTCGCAGTGATGGCGCCATCACGGCCGTCAACTCGGCGCTGGTGGAAATTTTAGGCGCGCCCTCCGCCGAAGCCGTCCAGCAGGTGAATTTCTTTGAATCCGAAAGGTTAGAAGCGGCAGGGCTGTTAGCGCTGATCCAGTCAACGCTCCAGAAGGATGCACCCGCTATTATCGAGCACCCGTACACCAGCTCCTGGGGCAAGTCCGCCCATTTGCGGATTCACATCGCGCCACAATTTGATGGGGAAGGTAAGAATATCGGCGGGCAAGCGCTGGTGGAGGATGTCTCCGCGCTCAAGGCAATGCAGGATTCACTGCGAAGCAGCGAGGAGCGCTTCCGCACCATCGCGGATTTTACCTACGATTGGGAATACTGGCTCAGCCCGGATCATCAGCAACGGTATGTCTCACCCTCGTGTCAGCGCGTGACGGGGTATCCGCCCCAGGCTTTTATGGAAGATCCCGATCTGATTTATAAGATCATCCACCCCGAGGATCTGCCAAAATTCCATTCCCATCATCAAAACCAAGGGACGAGCCGCCACACCACATCGGTAGACATCCGCATCATCACCCGCGAGGGGGAGAAGCGATGGATTCACCATATTTGCCAACCCATTTATAACGCGGATGGCGAGTATATCGGCATCCGGGCCAGCAATCGAGACATCACAAGGCGCAAGATGATGGAGCGCACGCTGCGCGAAACGGAGCAGCGATATCGCGCGCTCTTTAATCGGATGCAAGACGCGATCTTCATCTTTGAGCCGGAGGGGCGCATCCTGACCACCAATCACCAGGCCGCCAATCTATTGAGCTATCCTCAAGAGACGTTGATTGGCAAGACGTTCCAGGATTTAGTCGCGCCCGCTTATCGCGTCGCTCATCAAGCCAAGGTCGAGGCGCTGCTCACCGGCGGCGTGCTGCCCGTCTACGAATCGAGCCTCCAATCCGCGCCGGGGAAAGCAATCCCCGTGGAGATCAGCGCGGTGCTGGTGCATGCGCCAGCGGAGGCCCAGGGCGCGCGCTATATTCAGAGCATCGTGCGCAATATCACGCAGCGCAAAGAGGCGGAAATCGCGCTGCACCACTACGCCGAGCGGCTGCAGATGCTCCACGAAATCGACCAGGCCATCATCAGCGCGCAATCGCCGGAGAAGATCGCCCGCGCGGCGCTCAAGCGCATCCGCCAACTGATCCCCGGCAACTGGGCCAGCGTCGTGGAATTCAATCCAGATACTGACATCGTCAAGGTACTCGCCACGCGCGTGGATCATCAGACCCAACTCAACACCGGCTACCTCGCGTCGCTGGAGAGCTTCACCCAGGCCGATCTCACCACGCCCTCGCCCACGCTCTTTCACGACCTGGCTGCCCAATCCCACCTCCCGCCTATTCAGCGGATGCTCTACACCGAGGGCCTCCGCACGCTGCTCAATGTCCCGCTGCACGTCCAGGAGCAGTTCACCGGCGCGCTACTCCTGGGCGCGGATCGCGCGAACGCTTTCAACGCGGATCATGTCGATATCGCCACGGAGGTCGCCACCTCGCTGGCGCTCACAATCCAGCAAGCGCGTCTTCACGAGCAGACGCAACAGGACGCGACCACCAAGGCCGCGTTGCTCCAGGAGGTCAATCATCGCGTCAAGAACAACCTCACCGCCATTATTGGGCTGCTCCTGGCCGAACAGCGCTATACACCCTCCGACGGCCTGGTCTACGTGGAGGCGATAACCGAGCGCCTCACCCATCGCATTCAGGGGATGGTCACCGTCCACGAGATGCTCTCCGCTTCCGAGTGGCGGCCGCTGCCCCTGAACGATCTGGCGACCGAGGTTATTCACACGACCTTGCGCGCGCTCGCGTCGCACAATGTATCCGTTGATATTACGCCTCATACGGTGAAGGTAGATCACAGGCAGGCCAGCAGTCTGGCCCTGATCCTTCACGAACTGGTGAGCAACACCATCAAATATACAATCCATTCCGATGGGGCAGCCGACACTCACGCACATCGTCGCCCGCATATCACCGTCGATATCACATCCGATCCTGATGATCATAGCATCACCCTCATCTATCGAGATGACGGCCCCGGCTACCCGGCGGACGTTCTCCAGATGACGCGCTACGATGTCGGACTCTATCTTATTCAACGTTTGGTCAAGAAGAACTTGCGCGGATCCTTGACGCTTTCGAACCATGCCACCGATGGGGGCGCCGTCACCGAGATCCACTTTCCATCTTATGCTCATCTAGGAACGCATACAGGGATACATACAGGAACGTACATAGGGAGCTATCTATGAGCCTCAGAGTATTAATTGCAGATGATGAAGCATTGGTCAGCGAGATGCTTCAGGCTACCTTGGAGAAACTGGGACACACGGTGATCGGCGACGCGGCCAATGGGGAAGAGGCCATCCGGCTCACAACAGAGCGCCGCCCCGATGTCGTCCTGATGGACATCGATATGCCGGGAATGGATGGTGTGACAGCGGCAAAACGTATTCAAAAGGAGTGTCCCACCCCGGTAATTGTGGTCACCGCCTTCGATACGCCGGGGCTGGTGCAGAAAGCGAGCGACGCGGGCGTCGTCGCCTATCTGGTCAAGCCGCCCAATCCCCGTGAGTTGGAGCGGACGCTGATGCTCGCCGTAGATCGCTTCGCCGATATGCAAGCCTTGCGACGCCTCAACGCCGAGCTAGCGGCCTACGATCACACCGTGGCCCACGATTTGAAGAAGCCGCTGGCCATTATCCGGCCGTCCGCCGAGTTGCTGGCCGATGCCTATGACACACTGACGCCAGAGCAGATTCAGGGACGCGCAACATCCATCGCGCAAGCGGCGCGCAAAATGGACAGCATCATCAACAGCCTTCTGCTGCTCACCGAGACCTCACAAAAAGACGCGCCCATCCAGCCGTTAGATATGTCTCAGATTATTCAAGAGGCGCGCACGTATTTAGAAGAGAGGATCACACATCACCACGCCCACATCCACGCGCCCGCCTCGTGGCCGCCGGTGCTGGGCTACGCGCCGTGGGTCGAAGCGGTCTGGGCCAACTATCTCAGCAACGCCCTGAAGTATGGCTGCGCCAACGGCAACCGCTCCGCTCACATCGACATCGGCGCTGAACCTGATCCCAAAACGCCCTCGATGGTGCGACACTGGGTCCGCGATTACGGGCCGGGCCTCACGTCGGAGGAGCAAGCGCAACTCTTCACGCCCTTCGAGCGGCTCAGCCAGACCCACATCGCCGGGCACGGGCTGGGTCTCTCCATCGTCCTGCGCATCGTCAAGAAGCTGGGCGGCGAGGTCGGCGTCGAGAGCGCGCCGGGCGAAGGCAGCACCTTCTGGTTCACGCTCCCCGCCGCCGAGTGACATCTCACTTTCAGAGTAGCAGCATCCGTTCAAACGCTGTATAATGCACGTAGAGAATGGTCAGCGAAGAATCAGATAAGGAAGGAAGAGAGGCTCAAGATGGCAACATACGAACCCAAACTCAAGAAGAAAGCGTACTGGAAGAAGCAGTATAAGCAGCCGTTGCACAAATGGCACATTCATCAGGGGAATACCAATGATTGCGGCCCGTTCAGCGCGAGCATCGCGGCCAACGCGCTCCGGGATGCGCCGGTGTTAGATGCGCCGACGCTGGCCCGCGCGATGGAGCGCGCGCCGGAGGAGAGGATGCAGATCATCCCCGCGCGCATCAAGGGCTGGGCGACCTTCCCGTGGGGCGTCGTCTACGCTCTGCGCGAGATGGGGTTCAAAGCCCGCTGGCGCATGGGCGCCTCGCTCAAACGGATCCAGCGGAATTTAGATCGCGGGCGCGTCTCCATCGTCATCGTGGGCGATCCGCTGAACTTTGTGGATGGGGAGTGGCGAGGCTGGGCGCACTACAAAGTCCTCTACGCCTGGGACCCCGACGAGGGTTGGGCCTTTGTCGATCCGGCGGCCAGGGATGGGGATGTCTTCTCTTACCAGGAACCGGACGAATTCGAGGAGCAGTGGACGTGGATGGGCCGCCATTTGATCGAGGTCTGGGATGATGACGATGAGGATGATGAGGATGATGAGGACGATGAGGACGATGAGGACGAAATTTAAGGCGAAAGGGAGGTCGTCCCCATGGGTCTGCTAAAGAAAATCGGGCAAGCGCTCTTCGGCGGTGACGACGCGAGCGGGCAGGATCGCGATGGCATCTACTTCTACGTCAAGTGCGGCACATGCGGCGCGCCCGTCCGCATCCGCGCCGATAAGCGCCATGATCTCAGCCGCGATATGGACGGCGGCGGCTACATCCTCCGCAAGGAGATTATGGACGATAAATGTTTCCGGCTGATGTACGCCACGCTGCGCTTCGACGCGGGCTATCACATCGTGGAACGCAGCATCGAGGGCGGGGAGTTTATCTCCCAGGAGACCTACGAGGCGCTGACGCAACCGCCCGCCGAGACGACAGACGCGGGATCGTCAGAAGCATAGGCTATCCTACCAAAGACAAGTGGGACGCACGTCAAAGAGTAAAATCGACGCGCGTCCCTTTTTTTGTATCAGTCTGAGGCGGCGCATCACTGCGTTGCGCACCCAGCTACGAACACTCAATCCTCCAGCGAGTACCAGATCGCCTCGGCGCCGGTCTCCTGATACTTCTCCAGCGTCGCGCGGAGATTCGCCAGCGAGAGCGAGTCGCCCACCAGGTAGTCCTCCCCCACGACGACGGCCGGCGCGACGCCCCGCTGATCTTCGGGCACATCGTAGTGCTCGGCCAACGTCTCGGCCAGCGCGGCATCTTCCCCCATATCCCGCTCTTCCAAGAATATCTGCGAGAAAACGCCCTGCAAATAGCGCAGATCGTAGCGCGTCCGCTCGCAGCCGTCCGGGCAATCGGGGCGGGAGAAGTAAAGCACGAAGATGGGCGCAGACATCTCGCACACGCCGCTTTCCTCCTCATCGTCCACACAGCCCGCCACACCGCCACTCGCGCCGCCAAAGGGATTATCACCTTCAGACACGTCTTCCTCCGGGCCAAGCACCGCTTGCAACGCAGGGACTTCCGGCCACGCATTCCCGCCCGATTCCAGCAGGCAGGGCAAAAATGAGGTGAAATCCTCACGGATGGCCCGCGCGCCGACGTAGACTTTTTCGCCCACCACGACCACAGGGAGATCCCAACGCCCCGCTTCCCCGACCAATGCCTCTTCCGTCGCGACGAAGACCTCATACCCCTCATCGGAGCTGATGTCGATCCGCTCTACTTGAAGATGCTCGCCGCAGCGCTCCTCCCACGGGACAAGCGCCTCTTCATAGAGCGCGTCACAATCGGGGCAATCCCCGCCGTAGAAGTAGACCACGCGACCGACTGCATCTTCCGGCATATCCAAAGATTTGGCCCCGGAAGCGTTGGCGCATCCACTCAACGCCACCATACCGATCAAGACCCACAACATCCAGAAATTTTTACGTCTGCGATCCATTATCTTTACAACCTCCTCGGTCCATTCGCTCGTTTCTTATGATTCTGGCGGTTTATCCAACTCATCTAATTCATCCAACGCAGCGCCACACCACTCGCACCGCGTCGCGGCCTTCGAGATCGTCGCGCCGCAACGCGGGCAAGCGCGCCGGTCCTCCGCCGGCAACGGCCCGCCGGCCAACTGGATAATATCCGCCGCCGTCAACTCATCCGCCGCCACGGGCATCGAAGGCGCTTCAAAACGTTTCTCGGGCCGTCCACCGGTCAACCGCTGGACGGCCTTGCCCAGCCAGCCCCATCCCGAAACGCTGGGCGCTTCCCGCACGACCTGCCGCCGAATGATCAACTTCGAAGAATAGGGACTGCGCGTGATCCGCAGCCCGTGCGCCTGGATGTAGCGGATCAACGCCTCGTCGGAGAGCGTCACACCCTGCGCTCGAAGCACCTCCTGCACCTCGCTCACAGATAGCAAGCGCCGCTCCGTCCCCGATGCCGCCTCCTCCGCTTGACGCAACAACGTCGCCAACACGGCCGCGACCTGCTCTTCGACCGCCGGCTCTGGCTCTGGTTGCGGCTCCGGCTCTGGCTTCGGCGCCGGCTTTGATGCGGGCGGGGGCGTCTTCTGTGCGCGCGCTCGCGAGCGCAATCGCGCCAACTGCTCGCGCGCCGCCGCATCTTCCGGCGCCAGCGCCACGATGCGCCGGTAACAATCCGCCTGCTTGACCAGATCATCCTCGAGCAGCGCGGCGAGCAAGCGCCAGGCCGCCACGTGGCGAGGATGTTCATGCAAGAACGCGACCAACGCCCCTCGCGCCGCCGGTAAATCTCCCGCCTCGATTTTCTGCTTTACATCGCTTAAATTTGCCACACGTCACCTACTCCTCGATAAATCTGGACAAATCTCCATCATTATACCAAATCCCCACAAGGAACTCCCCCAACCGGTTCGTTGGGGGAGAGAAGATGCGTTTCGCTTTCCGAGAAGAGCCAGCCGTTTTCCGGCGTCTACGTCTCGACTTATGATTCTGCGTGGGGGAAGATCAAGACTTTCTTGACCTCCTCCGCGCCCGCTTCGATCAAGCGCACGCCCTTCTCAAATTCCGCCAGCGGCAGACGATGGGAGATCAACGGCTCGACCTTAACCTGGCGCGAGCGTAACATCGCCACCGCCGGGAAGCTATTGCGGACCGAGGTGAACGAGGAGACGACGGTCAAGCCCTTTTGAAAGAGCTGAAATGGCGTCCATGTCATCGGCTCGCCGGACGGCGGCACGCCGAAGAGCAACACAACGCCGCCGCGTCGCGCAAACTCGATGGTGCGCGCCATCACCGGGATGACGCCCGTCGCGTCGACCACCACGTCGTAGGCGTCGGCGGGCAGATCGTCAAGCTCGCGATAACAATGATCGGCGCCGAAGGCCTCCGCGAACGCCGCGCGGGCAGGATGCTTCTCCACGACGGTGATCTCGGCTGCGCCGCGCGACCGGACGACCTGCATCAGCAACATGCCAATCGGCCCCGCGCCAAGGATAACCACCCGATCCGCCAATTGCACCCGTGCTTTCTCCACGCCGTGGAGCACGCAGGAGAGCGGCTCCATAAAGGCGCCGACGGCGAAGGGCAAAGCGCCGATATCGAAGACCGCCGGCTCCGGCGCGACGACGTACTGGGCCATCCCGCCGGGGCGCGTCACGCCGATGGCCTCCCAGTGGCGGCAGAAGTTCTGGCGATTCTGCAAACACTGGTCACAGTTGCCGCAGGCGATGTTCGGCTCAACCGCGACGCGATCTCCGACCTCGAAGCGCGTCACCTCCGCGCCGACCTCGGTCACGATGCCCGCGAACTCGTGGCCGGGGATGATGGGATAGTCTCCCATATACTCGCCCCGCACGATGTGGAGATCGGTGCCGCAAATGCCGCTGGCCATCACCTGGATCAGCACGTCGCTCGAGCCGGGTTCCGGCGCGGGGATGTCAATCAACGCTATATGGTCCGGCTTTTCGATTTGTATCGCTTTCATGGTCACCCATCGCTTCTCGAACCCTGCGCATTACGGCGCGCGGGACATATCGCTGACCCACTGGGGACGGTCGGGCACGTAGACAGTGATCGCGACCAACTCATCCTCATCCGTGTAATCACAGACCACGTGCACATTCACGTCGAAGTCCACCATCGGCCCGACGATGAGCACGCGCTGGCGGTCGGGATAGTGCTCCAAAATCTGACCGTTGAAGACGGCGTAGAAGACATCTTTGGCGCGGAGGCTCTCTTTGTGCGCCTCATCCAGCGCGTGATCCGAAAGCCGCATCTTGCTGTGATAGGCCAATAAATCATCCACCTCGGCAATATGTTGATACATCAAAATCCCCTTCCAGGGGCTGCGCCCCAATTCCCAGGTGGGTGGGATGTAAAAGTTCCAACTACTTCAGATAGTCTCGTAACCTCCGACAGTATATTGGATTGCGCAATTTGCGGAGCGCCGCGCGCTCAATCTGGCGGATGCGCTCGCGCGAGACGCCGAATTTCTCCCCCAGTTCATCGAGGGTGTAGGTTCGGTTCTCCTGCAAGCCAAAGCGCAGCCGCAGAATTTTCGCCTCACGGGGTTCCAGTTCATTCAATAATTCCTCCAGGTCTTCTTTGAGCAGAAGCTGAGCGGCGCGCTCCGAGGGCGGGGGCGTATTCTCATCTTCGATGAAGCTGCCCAACTCGCTCTGTTCATCCTCGCGATTGACGGGCCGATTCAGTGAGAGCGGACGTCGGGAGATGCGCAGCAGGCGCTCGACGCGCTCCTGTGTAAGACCCATCTGATGCGCGATTTCGTCGACCGTCGGCTGCCGGCCCAATCTCTGCTCCAAAGCCCGCGCCGCCTGATGCACCTTCCGGATCCAACTGCTGAGATGATCGGGGATGCGAATGGTGCGCGAATGTTGGGTCAGGCTCCGCGTGATCGATTGGCGAATCCACCAGGTGGCATAGGTGCTGAATTTGTTGCCCTGCTGATACTCGAACTTATCCACGGCCTTGATCAGGCCCAAGTTGCCGGCCTGGATCAGATCCGAGAAGGGCATGCCCTTGTTGCGATACTTTTTGGCGATGTTGACCACCAGACGGGTGTTCGCGCGGATGAACTTATCCCGCGCCGCCTCCCCCTCCGTCGCCAGGCGCCGAAGCTCAACGGAGGCCGATCCCCCATCGTCGCTCTGGGCCAACTGCTGCCTGGCATCGCGCCCCCGCTCGATCTTCTTCGCCAGCGCGACCTCTTCCTCGCGCGTCAGCAGCGGCTCGCGTCCCATACGGTTGAAGTACAAATTCACCGGGTCCGTGACGTTATCGGCCATAGCCGGACGCGGATCATCCTCCGCTTCAGCCCGCGTTTCGTTTTCCAGATCCACTTCCGGCATAATCCCGGCCCGGGCATCCTCTATATCCACTTAATATTCCCCTCGCATCCTATAACGCCATCAACAGTAAATTCATTCTTATCCAAACCTATCAGGTCTACTCAATCACGTTATGTGTGACCTCGCGTAGGGAAATTTTATCAATAAACGCCGCGTTGGCAAGCTATGACGAGGCCGCCTGCTCCAATCGCACGGTTTGCACAGGGTACGGCAGCTCGATGCTCTTTTCTTCGGCGGCGCGATTGATGGCTTGCACCACCTCGGAGTGGACGCCCATGAGATCGTGCGCCTCCTGATTGACCCAGAAGCGCGCCGCGATCTGCAACGACGAATCGCCCAGCGTCTCCACCAGCAGCAAAACCTCCGGCTCTTCCAATACGCCCGCCACGCCCTGGATAGCCTCCCCAAAGATGCGCAGCGCGCGGTTGACGTCCTGGCCGTAGCCCAGGCCAATGCCCACCGTGCGGCGGCGCAGCGGCAGCGCGGAGTAGTTGATGATGGGATTCTCGAAGACGCTGGTGTTGGAAAGGATGACCATCTCGCCATCCCACGTCTTGAGCACCGTATCGCGTGCTTTGATCTCCAACACCGAGCCGGAAAATCCGGCGATCTGCACCGCGTCGCCGATGTTGAACGGCTGCCGCACAAGCAGGAGAATCCCCGCTATAAAGTTGCGGGCGATATCCTGCAACGCAAAGCCAATCGTCAAGCCCGCAACGCCCAGCCCGGCGACAAAGCCGGTCACATCGAAGTTCACCTGATCCAGCGCTAACAGCGTGCCGACAATCCACACGCTCCAGCGAGCCAACCGCCCCAGCAATTTCTCCAGTTCTGGATCTTGGAGGCGCTCTTTGCCCCACGCCTCCACACTCCGCGAGATTGGGGTAGCGCCCAACAACGTCGCCACAAAAATGATGATCGCGGTGATCAGATGGGGAATAAACTCGATGAAGTCTTTCACCAAAAGCTGCAAGGTCTCATTCCAAATCATACACGACTCCTTTCAAATCAAATCAGCAGATTGATCAGCAGATTAAACAGATGTAGCAGATGGTAGATGCGCCGCACAACACGTCACCCATTCAACGCTCGTAGGTCACCGTTACCATGTTACCATAGTGCACGGCAAACTCCCACTTGAGGTGCGGCGGACGCCACCAGTCCTTCACCCACGCATCCCGCAGCTTCTGCGGCACGATGGCTTTGAAGGCCGGCGCCGCGCCTTGATCCGCCTCGAAGCGCGTGCGATAGTCCCACGCCGAGAGGCGATAGGTCATCTCCGGACGAGCGCGGGTGTTCCACAGTAGCAGCAGGTCGTCGTAGTGGCGCCGGCGGATGCGATGCACGCCCATCTGCTGCGAAACTTCCAGCAGCGCCCGGCGCTGCGCCGCCGTCAGACTGACAGCATACGGCTCCAGATGCTCCGGTGACTCGCAGATTTCATCTAAGTGCTCGGCGATCTGCTGCTTCGACCACGTTTCCATCTGGAAAGCGGCCAACATGCGGCGGCAGATCTCCGGCGTGCGATCCCGGCGCGCCAGCAGCGTCGAGCCGGAGGCGCGCAGCACGATCCGCACATTGGCGTCGAGAGGGACGTCATCCACCGTGAGGCGCAATTCCTCCGCGTCGGCATCGTACTCGGCAGCGCTCTCGTCCGAATAGTCGTCACCGTCCACGATCACGGTCCAAGTCGCAGGCTTTTGCACGCCGTGGATGCGAAGATGGTAGCTGCGTCGCGCGGGCAACACGTCCAGCACCTCCGACGCCATCCCATCCGGTTCCTCTGGTGAAATAACAAACGTCAGCGCGTCATCCTCCCACACCTGCGTGAAGCGCGTCAAGGCGTAGGCGCCCGCCTCGTAGGCCGTCGTCTCGCCATCATCCTCGTAGAGCGTGAACTCGTGATCCGCCCCGGCAAAGACGTGGACGGTAAACTCGTCGGGCGCATCGACGCCGCCCCAGCCGACCTTCGGCCCCAGCGGGACAATCGCGCCCGCCCGCACGAAGACGGGCACATCCGCCAGCGCGCCGTAGAGCGCGTGCCAGCCCGCCTCGTAGGGCGCGCCGGTGAAGAAATCATACCACATTGTCCTCTGACGCGCTGTCGCAGCACCATCATCCTGGGATGCAAGCACCCCCGGCAGCCAGACGACCTGGCGGCTCAAGCGCGTCTCTGGATCGGCGGGCGCGGTGAAGGGCGCGACGATCATCTCGCTGCCGAAGGCGTACTGCTCCGGGCAGAGATAGGCCGCTTCCTCGTCCGGCGCCTCATAATACATCGGGCGCACCAGCGGCACGCCGGTCTGATGATTCTGCCACGCCATCGTGTAGATGTAGGGGATCAGCGCGTGGCGCAACTGGAACGCCGCACGCGTCACGCGGAAGACCTCCGCATCGTAGCCCCAGGGGCGCCGCTCGCTGAAGGGGTTTTTGGTGCTGTGCAGGCGCGTGATCGGGCTGAAGACGCCGAACTGCACCCAGCGCGTGTACAGCTCGCCGCCCTCGACGCCGCTCATGTGCCCGCCGATGTCGTGACTCCACCAGCCATAATTGACGTTGGCCGCTGCTGCGGTGAAGTACGGCTGGAAGGCCAGCGAGTCCCACGTCACGTAGGTATCGCCGGAGAAGCCGATGGGGTAGCGATGATTGCCCAATCCGCCCCAACGCGAGAAGATGAAGGGGCGCTGCTCGCCGTCGCGCCCGGCATCGAGGAAATGGAGGTGGTTCAGCCACCAGAGCGGATCGAGGCCGGGGATCTTAGTCTCCTCGCCCTGCTGCCAATCCATCCACCAGAAGTCCACGCCCTCGGCCTCCTTGGGATGATGCAGCACCTCGAAGTAGGCCTGGGTGAAGGTCGGATCGGCGATATCGAAGCGCACGGGCGTCTTGCTCGCCGGATCGATGCCCATGCGGCGGGCCATCGCCGGGTAATCGGCCTCCAGCGGCTGCACGCCCGCGTGCGGATGGAGGTTCAGCGCCGTGCGCAGGCCCTTCTCGTGCAGAAAGGCCAAAAACGCCTCGCGATCGGGGAACAACTCCTCGTTCCAGGTATAGCCCGTCCAGGCCGGCTCGCCGGCGCCGGTGGTGTCCTTGGTGTGCCAATCCATATCGACGATGCAGACGGAGAGCGGGACCTCGTGCGCCTCGAACTCCGACATCAGCGCCTCCAACTCCTCCTGGGAATATTCCCAGAATCGACTCCACCAGTTGCCCAGCGCCCAACGCGGCGCCATCGGCGCCTGGCCCGCGACGCGACAGAAATCGCGCAGGCAGTCTTTGTAGCGGCGTCCGTAGCCGAAGAAGTAGAGATCGCGCGCGCCCGGCGCCACCTCGCGGGCCTCGATCCAGCTCTCGTCATTGAAGACCAGGCTCTCGCTGTCATCGACGACGGCCCAGCCCGCGCGGGACATCAAGCCCGGCGGCAGATCGGTGCTGCCATCGATGAAGTCCAGGGTGCGCACGGTGCCGCGCAGATTCTCTGGATTGTCGTCGCCGTAGCGCCACGTCACATCTTCACCGGCCTGCGCCTTGAGCGTGACGCTCAGCGTCTCCGGCGTAAAGCCCGCCGGCTGGATGCGATAGCGCAGGAGCAGATGCTCCGTCTCGATCTCGATCTGCTCGTCGTCTTGGCGCACCTCAAAGTCCGGCGCCGGCTGCTCGCGATACCAAAAAGCCTGGCTGGCCCGATCCTCGAAGCGCTCATCGGGGCTGTACTCCAGGCGCAGCAGGCGCGAGGTCAGCACCGTGAAGCGGACGCGCGGCCCTCGGATCATCGCTTCTTCTTTAGCGACAGGGCGAACGTCCAATTGAAAGTGTTCTGGTAAGTTAGGCATCTCGTTTTCCTCCCAAAAATAATAAAAGTGATTATGCTACCCTAATCCTACCGCACTCTGGCCAGCACTCAAATCGATCAGCAGATTTAGCAGATAAAGCAGATGGATGGAAGCCGCCTTGGCGAATAGGCGAATGAAACGAATGGAAAATCCTCATCTTTACGCAATACGAAATACGCAATACGCGCAAGCCTGCATAAACTGCGCGAACAACCACCCCCGCCCAATCCAAAAACACATCCATTCTTGACACAGACCTCAATCGTAGTATAAGCATGATCACTATGAACTTCGCACGCCCTCACTATTTATACCTGCTCATCCTGCTGCCGGTGGCGGTCGCCGGGGAGATGTGGGCCGCCCGGCGGCGGCGCGCTGCCTTGGTCCGCTTCGGCGATCCGGCGCTGGTCGCGGCGTTGAGCGCGAATCTCAGCCGGCGCAAGCGCCGCTGGAAGCGCGCGCTCTGGCTGCTCGCGCTGGCAGCGCTGATCGTCGCGCTGGCGCGCCCCCAATGGGGCAGCGAGGTGCGCGTCAAGGCGCGGGAGGGCGTCAACGTGATGGTGGTGTTGGATGTGTCGAAGAGCATGCTGGCCGAGGACATCAAGCCCAACCGGCTCACGCGCGCCAAGCTCACCATCGAGGAGGTGATGGATCGGCTGGGCGGCAATGAGATGGGCCTGGTTATCTTCTCCGGCGCAGCCTTCGTCCAGTTCCCGCTCACGGCGGATTTCAACACCGCGCGCGCTTTCTTGGATAGCGCGTCGCCCGCCTCGATTTCGCGGCCCGGCACCGCGCTGGAGGAGACCATCCGCGTGGCGCTGGACGCCTTCCCGGAAAAGCAGGCCACGCGCAATGTGATTTTAATGCTCACCGATGGCGAGGGCCACGAGGGCGATCCCCTCGCGGCGGCGCGGATGGCCGCCGAGCAGGACGTCATCATCCACGCCATCGGGTTTGGCTCCCCGCAGGGCGAGCCGATCCCGCTCCGCGACGCGCAGGGTAACATCACCGGCTACCAGCAGGACGATGCGGGCGAGACCGTGCTCTCCACATTGGACGAGATCACCTTGCAGCGCATCGCCACAGAGACGGATGGGATGTATTTTCGCGCCAGCTCGGGCGGCGCGGAATTGGACGCCATCGCCACGGCCATCGACCGCCTGGCGACCGGCGAATCCGAGGACGAACAACAATTCGAGACGCAAGGGGTTGAGCGCTTCGCGTGGTTCGCGGGCGTCGCGCTCCTCGCACTGACCGCCGAGCTAATCTTGACCGAGCGCAAACGGACAGAGGAACGATGACGAAAACGTTAGGTCTGGCTCGACTGTTGGCGCTTTGTCTCTTCCTCATCCTCATCACCGGCTGCGCGCCCGAGGAGGTGAAGTACAACACCCAGGGCAACGAGCACTTCGATAACGCGGCCTACGCCGAGGCGCTGGACGACTATCGCCAGGCGCAGGTCGCCGCGCCGGATCGGCCGGAGCCGTACTACAACGCGGCCAACGCCTACAATCGCCAGGGCGAGGTCGCGGGCGCGCAGGCGCAGACCGATCAGGCGCTCAAGACCGCCGAGGATGAATTGGCAGCGCAGGCCTGGTATAATTTGGGCAACGCCTACTTCGACGCCCAGCAGTGGCAGGCGGCGGTCGAGGCCTACAAGGAGGCGCTGCGCATCACGCCCGATGATCAGGACGCCAAGTATAATCTGGAGTTAGCTCTCCAGCAGCTTCAGGAATCTCAGGAGCAGCAAGAGCAGGATCAAGAACAAGAAGAATCCGAAGAGCAACAAGCTCAGCAGGACGATGAGGAGAACGATAGCGAAGGCGAGCAAGAACAACAATCGAGTGAATCCGAAGAAGAGCAACAACAGCAGGAAGGTGGGCAACAGCAGCAGGAGACCCAGATGACGCCGGAGCAAGCTCGGCAGCTTTTGCAGGCCATCTTGGGCGATAGCGAGACCTTGCAGGAGCGGCTCCAACGGATGTACCAGGCCCCCGGCGGCGCGCCGGAAGAAGAGTGGTAAATTCGTTCGTAGTCAGGCACGCATCAGGCACGCATCAGGCACGCA
>CAZCAI010000060.1:0-10264 GCA_964496595.1 uncultured Anaerolineales bacterium | reverse complement strand
TCAGGCACGCATCAGGCACGCATCAGGCACGCAATGAAATGCAAATAGAATGGAGTGCCGTCCCTCTCCAAAACGATCCCTTAAAGATGATAAATAGATGATAAATCTCATTGATCACAACAGCCATTATAGCCCCGCCTTCGCCCTCCGTCTCCTGTGCGTGGGGATGGCGCTTCTGGTGGGGCTGACCGCCGTCGCGCCCGCGGGGGCGCAGGCCGACATCACCTTCACCGCGTCCGTGGACAAAACGCAGATCAGCACCGATCAGACCCTGACCTTAGAATTGACGCTCGAGGGGGCGTTCAGAAACGCCGACAAACCGCAATTCCCCACGCTGGACGGCTTCGCGGTCACCGGCTCCAGCCAATCGAGCCAAGTCAGCATGGTCAACGGGGAAACGACCGCCAAGGTCGTCTACACCTATCGCCTGCAACCGACGAAAAGCGGCGCGCTGACGATCCCCGCGATCCAGATCGAGGTGAAAGGCCAGACCTACGAGTCCAACCCCGTCGCCATCGAGGTGACGCCGGGCGACGCACCGCCCGCGCAGGCGCCGACCTCCCGGCCGCCGGGCGATACGACCACGCCGGAGGAACTGACCAATCAGGACATCTACGTCGAAGCCGAGGTCGATCAGGCCGCGCCCGTGGTCGGCGAGCAGATCATCTACACCTTCCGGCTCTATCAGGCCATCAACTTCTTCAATCAGCCGCAACTCAACTGGCCCGATTTCACCAACTTCTTGAGCTACGATCTCACGCCCAACAGCCAATACTATCAGACCGTCAACGGGCGCGAGTATCTGGTCACCGAGGTGCGGCGCGCGCTCTTCTCCACCTCGGCGGGCGCGACGACCCTCGGCCCTTCGCAGCTTATCGTGCCCGGCGATTTCTTCAATCAGGGGATCGAGAGGGAGACCAACGCCGTCACCGTCGATGTCCAGCCGCTGCCAGAGCGCGCGCCGGCGGATTTTGGCGGCGCTGTGGGTCGCTTCGAGCTGACGGCGGAGGTCGAGCCAAAGACGACGCGGGCGAACGAACCGGTGACGCTCCGGGTGACGGTCACGGGCGATGGCAACATCAGCGCCGTGAACGATCCCACCGCCGTCGGCGACGAGGCGCTGCCCGGCTGGCGCGTCTACGATCCGCAGATCACCACCGACTTGGATCAGGTGGGCGAGGTCATCCAGGGCGCCAAACAATTCGAGCGGCTCTTAGTCCCCAAAACCGAAGGCGCGCTCACCATTCCGCCCTTCTCGCTGGCCTACTACGATCCGGCCGCGGGCGAGTATCGCCGCGCCGCCACCGAGGCGCTGACCGTCCAGGTCGCGCCGGGCGATGAGGAGCCGACGGGATCGCTCATCGTTGGCGAGAACAACAAGGAGGGCGTCGTCGTGCTCGGCAGCGACATCCGGCACATCAAACCCGCGCCGCCCGCGCTCGCCACAAGCCAGGCGCCGCTCACCGCCCGCCCCCTCTATTGGATCGGGTGGCTCGCGCCGTTGCTGGCCGTCGGCGGCGCGTGGGGCTGGGATCGCCGCCGCCAGGCGATGGCCGAGGATGTCGCCTACGCGCGCAGCATCCGCGCGCGCAAGGCCGCCCACCAGCGCCTGACGGAGGCGGGGCAAGCAGCAACAACCGACGAGGACGCCGCCTATGGCGCCGTCGCCCGCGCGCTCAACCACTATCTGGCCGATAAGTTCAACCTCCCAGCCGCCGGCCTGACGCGCGACGCGATCCGGCGAGCGCTGCGGGAGCACGATGTGGCCGCCGACCTACAGGGGCGCGTGCTGGCCGCCTTAGACTGGGCCGATTCCGGGCGCTTCGCCCCCATCGCCGCCGGGCGTAACGCCGCCGATGTGGTGCACGAGGCCAAATCGCTCATCGCAGAACTGGAGGAGGCCCTGGCGTGAAACAACATTACGAAATACGCACTACGAAATACGCAATACGCCTCACGCTCTTGCTCGCCCTCCTGATGACTCTGCTCTCCGCCTGCGCCTCGGAGACCATGTCCGGCGAGCGGATGGCCCAGGCTAATCAGCTATATGAATCGGGCGCGTATGCCGAGGCCATCGCAGCCTATCAAACGCTGGTGGACATCGGCGTGGACGACGGCGCGCTCTATTACAACCTGGGCAACGCCTACTTCAAGGCCGGCGATCTGGGCCGCGCAATCCTCAACTATCGTCGCGCGCAGCGCCGGCTCCCCCGCGACGCAGACGTGGCCGCCAACCTGCGCCTGGCCCGCGCCCAAACCCAGGATCGGCTGGAGCCAGAGGAGAGCGCCGCCATCGTGCAGCTTATCGAACATCTGCTGGTCGATTGGACCACGCGGGACGAGATCGCGGCCCTAACACTGGCGCTGTGGGTCATCTGGTGTGGGCTGCTCGTCTTAGCGCTCCTGACTCAGCGGCAGCCGCGCGGGCGGCGCGTCATCCAGACGCTCGTCGGCGTGGTGGGCGTCCTCCTGCTGCTCAGCGCGCTTTCGCTGGGCGTTCGGATGTGGAGCGCGCGCGGGCCGACGCCCGCCGTCATCGTGGCCGAGAGCATCGAGGTGCGCAGCGGCCCCGACGCCGACTACCTCACCGAGTTCACCCTCCACGCCGGCGCGGAGGTGCGCATCATCGAGACGCGGGCGCGGTGGGCGCGCGTCGCGCTCCCCGGAGAGCTGCAAGGTTGGGTGCCGGAGGCCGCGGTCGAGGGATTATGAGCCGGCTATCCAGAAACATGATCAACTCACGGCTTGCGGAAGTCCGTCAGCAACGCCAGTTCTTCGAAGAAAAATATCAAATGGACTTCGCTTCGTTCAAAAAAGCATGGGAAGAAGGCCAAATAGCAGATAAGTACACCTACGAAGTCGAGCGCGATTATTGGCTATGGGAAGCAACAATTACAGATGAAGCAACACTGAAGAAAATGTGAGATACTTCATCGTAATCCAAAGCAGCTTTGTGTAAAAAGCAGTTGAAAGGAAGATAGAAATGAGCGTAAATGAAATCGAGCTTACGCCTGAATTGGCTGCCAAAGTCCATCGTTTCGTTCAAGAGGAAGGGGAAACAGTCCAGGACTTTGTCAATGAAGCAGTACGAGAACATCTAGAACTTCTAGATAATCAGAAGTTATCAAGGGAAATACGCGCTTTTGAGCGGTTACACCCTCAACTTGTGGATCAATATTTAGGAAAGTTTGTGGCCATCCACAATGAACGTGTCGTGGATTCCGATGAAGCGTTCGAGGCGTTATTCTTACGGATACAGGCACGTTTTGGCAATACCCCAGTGCTCATCCGACAAGTTACTTCAAATCCGGTGTTAGAATTACGTGCGCCAAGTCCACGATTGGAATCTGCGCGATGAATTTTTATCCATATAGCACGCACTATTTCCCGGCAGCGCCTGTCGTCAAAGTAACATTAGGTTCGCCTGGCGCTGCGCCGTCCCTTGGACCATTCGAGGCTCTGATCGATACCGGCGCAGATGGAACAATGATTCCTATCACATACTTGCAAGAAGTCAGAGCAGCGAAGGTTGATCAAGCAATCCTGAGAAGTCAATGGGGAGAACGACGCACGATAACAATGTATGCCATTTCGCTTACCATAGGAACCACGAGATTGTCCGCTGTGTCAGTAGTCGGTGATACGATAGGCGACGAGTTGATTTTGGGACGTAATGTCATCAATCGCTTGCGCTTGTTGCTGGATGGACAAGCAGCGATGGTCGAAATTTTAGATGCGTGAGGAGTTACACTTTATGGAAGAAAACACCATTCAAGAGATTAACGAGCGCGTCCGGCAGGAAGCCGTCTTCGTCCAGGATCTGGTGGCCGAGATCGGCAAGGTCATCGTCGGGCAGGAGCGGCTCATTCAACGGCTGCTGATCGGCCTGCTGGCGGATGGCCACATCCTCATCGAGGGCGTGCCGGGGCTGGCGAAGACGCTCTCCGTGAGCACACTCTCGGATGCGATCCAGGCCAGCTTCCAGCGCATCCAATTCACGCCGGATCTACTGCCCGCCGATCTCATCGGCACGCAGATTTACAATCCGCGCACGGGCGAGTTCACGCCGCGCCAGGGGCCGCTCTTCGCCAATTTGATCCTGGCCGACGAGATCAATCGCGCGCCGGCGAAGGTGCAGAGCGCCTTGTTGGAGGCGATGCAGGAGCGCCAGGTCACGATTGGAGAGACGACCTACTTTTTAGACGAACCCTTCCTGGTGTTAGCCACGCAGAATCCCATCGAGCAGGAGGGCACCTACCCCCTGCCGGAGGCCCAGGTGGATCGCTTCATGCTCAAGGTCGTCATCACCTATCCCAGCCGGGATGAGGAACGCGTGGTGCTCCGGCGGATGACGGGCGAGCCGCTGCCGCCGGTCGCGCCCATCGTCACGCCCGCGCAGATCCTCCACGCGCGCGAGGTCACGCGCACCATCTACGTCGATGAGAAGATTCAGGAGTACGTGTTGGATCTCATCTTCGCCACGCGCGAGCCGGAAGCGCACGGCCTCCCCAACCTGACGCCGCTCATCGATTACGGGGCGTCGCCGCGCGCGACCATCTATCTCATCAAGGCGGCGAAAGCACACGCCTTCCTGCAAGGGCGCGGCTACGTCATCCCGGAGGACATCAAACAGGTCGCCGTGGACGTGATGCAGCACCGCGTCATCGTCACCTACGAGGCCGAGGCCGAGGACATCACCGCGACGGAGATCGTCCGCCAGATTTTAGACCACGTCGAAGTGCCATAGGGGCACGCCAAGCCGCAAAGTCGCCAAGGATTCACGATTTATGCTTAGTTCCGAGCTAATCCGCACCATTCGCCGCATCGAAATCCGCACGCGCCGCCTGGTGAACGACAGCTTCGCCGGGGAGTATCAGGCTATCTTCAAGGGGCGCGGGATGGAGTTCGATGAGGTGCGCGCCTACCAGCCGGGGGACGAGATCCGCACCATCGACTGGAACGTGACGGCGCGGATGGGCGCGCCCTACGTCAAGCGCTACGTGGAGGAGCGGGAACTAACCGTGATGTTGGCCTTCGACGCCAGCGCGTCGGGTCTGTTCGGCACCACCCGCCGCTTCAAGCGCGAGTTGGCCGCCGAGTTGGGCGCGGTGCTGGCCTTCTCCGCCATCACCAACAACGACAAGGTCGGCCTGCTGGCCTTCACCGACCAGATCGAGCTACACATCCCGCCGCGGAAGGGCCGCCGCCACGTGCTCCGCCTGATCCGCGAGTTGCTGGCCTTCGAGCCGACAGGGCACGGCACCGACATCACCGGCGCGTTGGATCGCCTGAACCACACGCTCAATCGCCACGCTATCGTCTTCCTGATCTCCGATTTTCTGCTGCCGCAGCACCATCATTCCCCCTACGAGCGCGCGCTGTTGGTCACCAATCGCCGCCACGATCTCGTCGCCGTGAGCATCACCGATCCGCGCGAGATGCAGTGGCCGGACGTGGGCCTCGTCGCGCTGGAGGATGCGGAGACCGGGCAGCGCGTTTACGTCGATAGCAGCAACCCCGCCTGGCGGTCGGCCTTCGCGATGCAGGCCGCCGAACAGCGGGAGGCTCGCGACGCCCTCTTCCGCCACGCCCAGGTCGATCACATCGATGTCACCGTCGGCGAGGATTACGTCGAACCGCTCCTGGCCTTCTTCAAATCGCGCGCGCGGAGGTTTCGGCGATGAAACGAATGAAGAATGAGGAATGGCGAATAGCAAATATCATATCCTGCATCATCCATCACAGCCGCCTCGCTCGAATCGTCATCCTGCTTGCCTTTTCCTTAATCCTCAGTTCTCAATCCTTAATTCTTAATCCTCAATCCTTAATCCTCGCCTCCAACCCCGTCGCTGCCCAGGACACACCACCTGTCTCCGCCTTCTGGGAGCGCGATGTGCCGCCGGAGGGAGGCTGGACGGTTGGAGATCCCATAGCGCTGCGCTTGCGCGTGCTCGCCCCGGCGGATGTGGAGGTCACGCTGCCAGAGTTGCCGGAGCCGCCGAAGCAGTGGGGCGATTTCGAAGTGCGCGCGCAGAGCACGACCGTCGAGGAGCCGGAGGATGAAGGGATGCGGACGACGCACGTGCTCTCCACCACCGTTGTGCTCTGGTCGCCGGGCCAGCACGAGACGCCCGCCACCACCATCACCTACACAAACACCAACGGCGCTTCGCACTCGATCACGCCGCAGCCCGTGACGGTGCAAATCGAGAGTGTGTTGCCCACGCCGGAGAACCCCGAAACGCCAATAGAGAAGCGCGATCTCAAGCCCCAGGCGGAATTGCCCCGCCCGCCCATCTGGCCGTGGATTTTGGCGGGTCTCGTGGCCGGGCCGCTCCTGTACGTGGGCGGACGTTGGCTCTGGGATAAGTTGCCACGCCGGCAAAAAGAGGCCGTGATCGAGGCAACGCCAGAGCCGGTGGATGACCGCCCTGCCGAGGTGATCGCCTACGAGGAACTGGATCGCATCGCGGCGTTGGATCTGCCCGCCGAGGGTGCCTTCAAGCGCCACACTTCGCTCGTGACCGCGTGCCTACGCGCCTACATCGAGCGCCGCTACGACGTGCCCGCCTTAGATCGCACCACCTACGAGTTGCTGCGCGATCTGCGTAAAACCATATCCAGCCACGAGGCACGTTCACTGCTACGCGATCTGTTCAATGAAGCTGATCTGGTCAAATTCGCCAAGTTCACGCCCACGGCAACAGCAGCCTACGCGATGTTATCCTCGGCCCGGCGCTTTGTGGACCTCACCAGGCCTGTCGATGAATTGCGAATGATGAATGATGAATTATGAATTGCGAATAGCAACCCGTAATTCTAAATATAGCGCCTTACGAGGAAATCAGCTATGCCGGTCATCACATTCACCCCTCAGACTATGCCGGGGTCAAGTGAACAACTCCAAGCGATTCTGAAGGAATCTTTGGAAAACGCTGCCCCCATTGAGGATTTCGTCCGCGTAGTCCGGGAATTAACTCAATACGAAATGCGCCATAAGATGGACTCGCAAACTTTCCACGAGCGCTTTGAACGCGGCGAGATGGGCGATAGCATCGAGTTTATGCGTTGGGCCAACAAATATGAGATTTATCAGGAGATGAGAAGGGAAGCTGGGGAAGGTTTCCTCCAGACCTAAAATTTTAGCGCAAGATTAGTGCAAAGGAGGTAGGGATGAGCGACGCAACGTTGATGAAAAAGCTCAAGAAGTACGAGACGCCGCATCGCGGCAAAGCACTGTGGCAGTTGGCGAACACGCTGATTCCGTACGCGCTCCTGCTCTACTTGATGATCTATACCGTGCACCAGGGCTACTCGTATTGGCTTACGTTGGCGCTCGCTGTAGTTGCAGGACTGTTTCTGGTGCGCACCTTCATCATCTTCCACGATTGCACCCACGGTTCGTTCTTCGCCTCACAGTTCGCGAACACGATCACCGGTTATGTAACGGGGATTTTGACCTTCACGCCTTTCGATGAGTGGCGTCACTCGCACGGCATCCATCACGCCACCGCCGGGGATCTCGACCGGCGCGGCGTTGGGGATGTGTGGACGATGACCGTCGCCGAATACCGGGCCGCGCCCCGCCGGCAGCAGCTCGCTTACCGCTTCATCCGGCACCCGCTCGTCACGTTCGGGCTGGGGCCAGCGTGGATGTTCCTCGTGATGTCCCGCTTCCCCTCCTCGGAGATCGCTAACGCCCGTGACCGCCGCAGTGTCTATCTTACTGACCTCGCGATCCTGACCATCATCGTCATCGCCAGCCTCACCATCGGATTCCGCACCTACGTGCTGGTGCAACTGCCCGTCATTCTCATCGCGGGCGCCGTCGGCATCTGGCTCTTCTACGTCCAACATCAATTCGAGTCCGTCTATTGGGCGCGCCATGAGGATTGGGATCGCATGCGCGCCGCACTGGAAGGCAGTTCCTACTACAAGCTGCCGCCCGTGCTCCAATGGTTCAGCGGCAACATCGGCTTCCACCACATCCACCATCTCCGCGCGCGCATCCCCAACTACAATCTGCAACAATGCTACGAAGAGATTCCCGCGCTGCAAGAGGTGCCACCGCTCACGATCAGAGAAAGCCTGCGCTGCGCCTGGCTCGATCTCTATGACGAGCAGCAGCATAAACTGATCAGCTTCCGCGATCTGCGCACGCTTCCGGCGTGATGCGATTCTACTCGACAAACTACATGGAAGGGCACATCCGTTAGATGCTACACTTTGCGAATCCGTGGTTGCTGTTGTTGCTCCCACTCGTGCCCGCGCTGGGCGGCTATCTCTGGCGGCGAGCACGGACGAAGCGCGCCAGCGCGCCGGCGGTGCGATACTCCGATGTGCGATTGGTAGCCGATCTGCCGATTTCTCTGCGCGCGCGCCTGCGATGGCTGCCCACGACGCTGCGCCTGCTGACGTTGGCGCTGCTCATCGTCGCCGTGGCGCGGCCCCAGGCCAGCCGCGAGCGGGAGATCATTCGCGGGCGCGGCGTCGATATTGTGCTGGCGGTGGATATCTCCGGCAGTATGGCCGCGTTGGATTTCGAGCCGCAAAATCGGCTGGCGGCGGCCAAGCAGGTGATCCGCGAGTTTATCGCCGAGCGGCAGTACGACCGCATCGGCATCGTGGTCTTCGCCCGCGAGGCGTTCAGTCAATGCCCGCCGACCTTCGATTACGACGTGCTGCGCCGCCTGCTGGCCGAGGTCGATCTGGCGCCGGAGCTGGGGCTGGACGACGGCACCGCCATCGGGATGGGCGTGGCGCAGGCCACGGCGATGCTCCAGGAGAGCGACGCCAAGAGCCGCGTCATCATCCTCCTGACCGATGGGGTCAATAACGCCGGTGAAATCGACCCGCTCACCGCCGCCCAGGCCGCTGCCGCCCTCGACGTGAAAGTCTACACCATCGGCATGGGCAAACCGGGCAAGGTCCCCTTCCCCGTGGACACGCTCTTTGGCAAAACCACGCAGATGATCGAGAGCGAGATTGACGAGGAGACGCTCCAGACCATCGCCGATCAGACCGGAGCGCTCTACTTCCGCGCCACCGACACCGAGGGCCTGCGTCAGATCTACGACCAGATCAACGAGATGGAAAAATCGGAGGTCGAGGTGCAGATCTTCACCCGCTACAAGGAGTTGGCCGCCTGGGTGCTCATCCCCGCGCTGGCGCTCCTGCTGATCGAATGGCTGCTCCGCCGCACCCTCTTCCGCACGCTGCCGTGACGCGCACGCCTCTCACTGGCGCACCAAGAGCACGCCGCCCAAGATCAACCCCAAGCTGACCAACAAAATCGGGCTAATTGCTTCGCCCAGAACGAGCGCGCCCAAAATCAGGCCGTTGATGGGCACGATGTAAGTCGTCATCGTAACGAAGGTCGCGCTGGTGCGCTGAATCAGGTAGAAGTAGATCACGTAAGCGATGACGGTCCCCAGGACGGCCAGCCCGATCCAGCTCGCCAGCGCCGGCCAGGACGGTGTGATCGCGAAGGGCTGCTCGAAGGTGAAGCTGAGCGGCAAGATCAGCGCCAGGCCCATCGTGAACTGCCCGGCGGAGGAGACCATCGGGGATTGGCCGCCGAAGTGCTCGCGGGCGTAGATCGCGGCGGCGGCGTAGCTCACGGAGGAGCCAACGATGGCCAGCAGCCCCCACAGCGACGCGCTGATCCCGCCGCGTACCTCCGGCCACATCAGCATCCCCACCCCGGCGAATCCCAACAGCACACCAAAGATCTTCTCGCCCGTGACGCGGTCATCATCGGTCAGGAAGTGCGCCAGCAGAATAGTAAAGATGGGCGTGGTGGATTGCAGCAGCGCGGCCCATCCGCTGGGGATGTACTGCTCGCCCCAGGAGATGAGGCTGTAGGGCAGCGCGCCGTTGAACAAGCCGAGGATCGCGTACCCCCGCCACTGCGCCCACGAGCGCGGTGGACGCTCGCCGCGCAGGAGCAAGATCGCCCACATCAGGATCGTCGCCAGCGCCAGCCGCCCCGTTACCAGCGTCAGCGGCCCCACCTCGCCGACGATGATCTTGATAAAGAGAAACGAGGTGCCCCATAAGCTACCCAGTAAGAGCAGGAGTAATAAGTTCACGTTAAAACCTCCGATTTATGAAGAGTAAAGCGTATTGCGTATTTCGTATTTCGTATTTCGTAAAAGGCTCATGTGGGGAATTGGGTGAAAGATTGCGGATGAATTTGGCTCGGGGGGTCGAGGACTAAAGGCCTCTGGACAGGCCTGTCGGCCAACCTTCCTCCTGCGAGGAA
>CAZCAI010000059.1:0-26714 GCA_964496595.1 uncultured Anaerolineales bacterium | reverse complement strand
GGCCCGCGCCGCCGATTCGACGATCTCCTCCGGGCTGGCCTCCTGCGCCGCCGCGAAGTGGCGCTCGCTCGGATTCTGGGAGATCTGCCAGTTCTGGCACCACTGGCAGCGGAAGTTGCATCCCGGCGTGGCGATGGAATAGGCGGTGGTGCCCGGGTGAAAGTGCAGCAGCGGCTTCTTCTCTATCGGGTCGATGTGCTGGGCGATGGTGCGCCCATAGGCGCGCGTGTAGAGCGTGCCGCCCTCGTTCACGCGCACCTGGCAGATGCCGGTCTTGCCCTCGGCGATCTTGCACGTGTGCGCGCAAAGATGGCACTGGACGCGCTGATCACCCAATTTCTCGTAGAGGAGCGCTTCTTTCCTCATATTCCTTTTGATCCTTTCGCTTTGAACGCGCTGTGAATTTTACAGCCACGTGTTGCGTATTGCGTAAGATTTTTAGCGCCAGCTACAATTCAACGGGATTCCCAGCGCATCGCGTCGAAGAGGACGACGCGCGTCCCGGATGTCTCCGAGGTGACGTCGAAGAGCGCCACGTAGTCGGTCTCCGCGCCGGTGAAGGTGTAAGTTCCCAGCGAGACCCAGGCGCCGCCCCGGGCCGCCTGGTCGATGGTCTGGAGATCAACGCCGTCGCGATGGGAGATCCAGTAGACGGCGTTGTGGGTGGCGTCCTCCCGGCGGGGCACGTAGGCGAAGACCTCATAGGCGCCCGGCGCGAGATCCGGCGACCAACGCGCCCAATTGTGATCGGGACGCAGGACCGCGTGGTTTCTCGTCCAGATCATGCGCTCATTGTAGCCGTCCGTCGTGGTCCGCCAACCGCCGGCCGCCCCACCCCGCGTGAACGCGACGTCGGTATCATCCACCACCGGCCCCGGTACAGGCGCCGGCCCGACCTCGTCCGGATCGGGGACGCGCTCCCATTCCAGGCGCACCAGAGCGTCGCCCTGATTCTCGTAATACTCCAGTTGGAGCGTCGTTGGCCCCCCGTTGAGGAAGAGTTCGCGCTCGTGGATCGTGGCTACTTGATCATACCACGCATCGATCACCAGATTCCCGCCGATCCAGAGCCGCGCGCCATCGTCTACCTCCAGGTAGAAGCGATAGGCGCCGGCCGGCAAGTCTAAGGATTGCGTCCAGCGCGCGGAAAATTGATCCGCCGGCACGATGCCGGGAACAGGCGAGCTTTCGCCCCAGTCGTGGTCAATTGCGCCCTCATAATGCGAATAGACCGGCGTCCCGCGCAGCATCATGTTATCGAAATACTCGACCTTCCACCACCCCCGCTGCACCGGCGCGATTCGCGACCAATCGAGTTCGATCATCGCCGCGCCCGTGCTCTCGAAGTACTCCACCCGCACCCGATGCGCGCCTTCAGTGAGGTACTTATCCGCCGTGAAGGTAACATCCGCCTGGATTTGCCACTCATCCAAGATCAGCTCGCCATCAACCCAGAGGCGGACGCCGTCATCGCTGGTCACGGTGAAGCGATAGGTGCCCGCGACGTTGACGTCAATATAGCGCGTCCACCGGGCCGAGAAGCGATTGGCCGGCACGCGCGGCGCGGGCGAACCGACGTCCCAATCGTGCCGGAGGTCATCCTCCTCGCGCACCAGCACGGGCGCGCCCGCCAGATCGGTGTTATTCCAATATGAGGCGTTCCAATGCGTGGTGGGATAGTCCTGCTCAACTTGCCCTTGCGCCCCGGTCAATCCGGGCCACATCAACAACAGCGCGCCAACGCTCAACAACGTCATTATCTTGCGAACCATAGGCCCTCCTTTCGAATCTTCAAGGCTATTATGATGATACTGCTACCAGCCTAAATCGCCTGCCGGGACGGCGACTGAAGTCGCAGCAACGCTTACGAAGTCGGCCTTCGCCGACTCTCTGGCCCCTTTCTATCTCTGATTCTCTGCAAATTCGATTAAGCTACTCCTCCGACCCACTGAAGGATGGCACGGGGCGCGTCTCCGCTTGCTCCTGACTATCAGCTACCCCATTCTCTCTGATATCCGCGATGAGCCATTCCATCTCTTTGATCTCCCTCCGCTGCGCGACAATGATCTTGTCCGCAAGCTCCCGCACCCGGAGATCTCGGATGATGGCTCGGTCGCTGGTTAGAATAGCAATCGAGTGATGGGGAATCATACCCTCCATGTAATCCACATCACTCACGGTTATCTGACTGCGCACTAACCAGATAGAAATGACTAATAACAGGATAGCTCCAATGTAGATTGCCAGATTGACCCGATGCTTCTTATACATTCCACGCATAAAGGTCAACATAACTATCATCATCGTACTACCCATTATAAGCGTCATGAACAACCGGGTTTCGCTGAACCAGGCATGGTTGATGATCTGATAAGAATTCAGATACATCAAGATGTACATAACAACCACTGAGGTTCCAATCATCGCAAAGAACTTCTTGTAGTTACCTTGGGATTCTTGTTTATTCTCCATCAGACCCCCCACTATAGCGTCTGCGATCGGTTCCAGAAGAGGTTAGGCGGGCCAGGATACCCGTGCCCTTCTTTGCCAGGTAGATATCCTTTACTGAAAATTTTGCCTAGACGTTTCGTACGCCGCCGCGCACATCCGGCGGCGGGGTAACGATCTCTTCAGCGACATCTGCCTCTTTAACTTCGATGTCGTTGACCACCTCGAGGACATCCTCCTGCGCTTCGGCGATCTCCGTTGCTGCGTCCCGCGCCGCCTCCGAGTCGACGGCGCCGGTTAGGGTTACAACACCTTGATTGTCGGCGACGTCAATAGTGTAGTCTGCGGTGCGCTCGTCTTCTTCCAATGCCTTGGATACACGCTTCTTCACATCTGATACAACAGCCATGGTAGCCTCCTTCTCTCTGATTCTTAGTTGTGTGCTCTATTTTTATCCGGTTACGGCATGACGCTAAACGAATCCGTGAGATGATCGATGCGGCGCCCGCCATCGAAGAGATAGGCATGGAAGATGTAGATGCCTTTCTCTTGTGGGGTGAACTCCGCCGTGTAGGTCTGTTCCTCGCCGACGGTCAGTATATCCGTGCCCTGCTTGGCGATGGATCGCAGCTCGCCGCGTGGGGTATCGATCCAGAACTCGACGACGAGGTTGCTGCTCACGCCCAAACCGCGAACGGTGACCTCGCAGGTCAACATCTCCCCCATGCGTGGATATGGCCCCGAAAGGACGTAGGCATCGGCTAATTCGGCTATCATGCCGCCGACCACGACCTGTAGGCCGGGCGTCTCCCAATGAAAATCACTCCCGTTCTCTTTACCATCAATCGTGGCGTACAAGCGCCCGCGCGCATCCACCGTGACCCGGAACGAAATTTCGGTTGTCTCGCCCGGCCGCAATTCGGGAATAAATTCGCCCTGGTCGTGAACGTCCAGCACATAGGAGTCCAGCGAGTTGATCTGGACGTCCAGATCGTGCAGGCGATGATCGCCAACATTTTCCAGGCGCAGCGTCACCCACGAGCTGCCCGAACCCAGGCGCCGGGGCTGTAATTCGTATCTCAAAGGTTCTCGAATTGGCATAGATTATTCCTCCAAAAGTAGTCAAGTCGTCATTCCAGTATGTGCGACGTGCTTTGAAATATCACACATCGCACATACTGGGGATCTGTTAAGTTGTTAGCTGCGGACCGAAACATATTCGACCTGGCGGCCAATCCGGCGGCCATCGTCGAAAAGATAAGCGTAGATGGTGTACAGTCCCTCCTCGCCGGGGGTGAACTCGGCGGTGTAGCGCACGGTTTCCCCCTCCGTGAGAGCTTTGGTCTGGATGGTGTGAAACGCCTCGAACTCGTCGTTGGGATTCTCGGCCCAGAACTCCAGCGTCACGCCGGAGGTCTCCGCCAGCCCCCGCACCGTCGCCTCGCAGTTGATCTTATCACCGATCAAGGGATACGGCTCGGTCATCGCGAAGAAGCTAACCAACTCGGCCACCTCTTTGCCCACCATGACGGATACCGCCGGGGTCTCCCAGTGGAAGATGCTCCCGTCTTTCCATCCATCCAGCGAGATGTAGAGGCTGCCGGTCGAGTTAGCCATCACCTGGAACGGCAGGATGACCTCTTCGCCCGGATTCAGCACGGAGACGTAGCTGCCGGCGCCGGAGATGCTGATGCTGTAGACGTCTAACGAATTCAAGCGCACATCCAGCCCGGTCAACGCACTGTCACCGACGTTCTTCAAACGCAGGCTCAACCAATTGCGGCCCGCGTCAATGCGATCAGGTGCCAATTCATATTCAAGTGGATAGCGAATAGCCATAGTTTAACCTCCTTAAAAATTCACGTCATAGCAATCAAAACTAACTGATCACACGTTAATCTCCGAGTTTAGTTGTAACCATTTGACGATGTCGCGGCGACGCAATAGCCCCACGACCTGTTGATTGCGCAGGACGGGCAACTGCCGCACATCCATCTGCGCCAAATCCATCAGCGCGTCGCCCGCATTGTCGTCGGGCGTGACCGTCACCAGATCGTCCTTGGGCGTCATAATCTCGCGCACCGAGGTGGATGCTCGCGCCTCGGACGGCACCGACCGCACATCATCCAACGTCACCAGGCCTACCAATGGCCCGTCCCCTTCCCCCTCTACCACCGGGAAGCCCTGATCATCGGAGCGCATAATGTGTTCTTCGATCAACGCGGCGACGGACATATCCGCCGCGACCGTGGGAGGATGCTCGCGCATCATCCTGCTGACAGGCACATCCTCCAGCACATCCTGGATGACCAGACGGTGATAACTCTGGCTCGATGCGTTGCTGAGGAACCAACCGATGAACGCCAACCACAGGCCGCTGCCCACGCCCTCGCCGAAGATGGGGATGCGCGCGCCAAACGCCATCGAGACGCCGGCGACGATCATCATCCAGGCGATGCCCTGCCCCGCCCACGACGCCCAGCGCGTTGCGTGATGGAGATCATCGGTGATGGCCCACAAAATGGAGCGCAACACGCGCCCTCCATCCAGCGGGAAGCCGGGAATGAGATTGAAGATGCCCAAGGTGATGTTGATGGAGCCAAGCCAGACGAAGATGGTGGCGAGCGGGCTCAGTTGGGCCAAGATTTCCTGTGGATCGGCGGTCTGGAGATTTTGCATTCCCACCGTTAACCCCACGATAAGGAGCAACACCACGCCGATAACCAAGCTCGTCAGCGGCCCCAAAATAGCCATCCAAAACTCGTTGCCGGGGGATTCGGGTTCGCGTTGGATGTTGGAGACGCCGCCGAACAAGAAGAGCGTGATGCTCCGAACTTCGGTGCCCTGCTTCTGCGCCATCAGGGAGTGGGCCAACTCGTGCGCCAGCACCGATGCAAAGAAGAGCAACGCCGCCAGCACCCCCATCGACCACCGCAGCACAACGCCCCAATCTGCATGGATATTACCGAAGGTCATTGCGATGTTCCACGTGACGAGCAGGAAGATCAACAACCAACTCCAATCCACGCGGATGTTGATGCCGAAAAGTTTACCGATTCGAATACCTGTGCGCATCTTTCACCTCAACCCTTCGTTCCTGGATGAAAAGTAAAGCCTGACAGCCTCATATCTAACTACGCGGTCTCCAGATTCCCTTCGCTGCCCGCCTTGAAGAGCGGGTTGTACTCATCGGGGAGCTGCGCCCGGACATTCCTGATCTCGCCAGGCGTGACCGCCTCTTGCAGCGTGGCGATAACAGATCGCGTGTGGTGCACGGACTTCGGCAGATCGACCTCTTCGTACTCCGCCGCGCGCTCGAGGAACTCATCCAAGGAAAAGGCCTCTTGATCCCCGGCTGCCCGGAGGTAAATGCCGATCTCCGGCGGTAATTGAGCGGCCAAATTCTCCGCTTCGTTGCCGTACAGGCGCTCACTCAACGTCCGTAACGTCGCGTAAGTCGCGCGAACGGCCTCGCCTGTCGAGGCCATACGTCCTCGATGCTGCACATCACCCATAAATTCATCAAAGTTCATCTCAGGACCTCCTTGCTAAGTTCATTAAAGAAAATCTACGTTCAACTTCACAATCTATCTTCATTATAACGAGCCAAACCAGGGCTGAGATACGGAGCGCGTTGTAAGAGATGTTGAGCTTCGTTGCAAAAGGTTGGAGGTGCGTTGGGGCGCGCAGATGGCTAACCGTTCGCCCCAAAACAAAAAGGCCGAGTGCCCAAAACACTCGACCTCTCGATGGGATGATTACGCCTCAGCGCTCAAGCGCCGATGGTTTTCTTTCTCTGCGCAACTTCGATGCGACTGGCCCTATGCCGTCGCAAATTCGCTCATTCGCTTACCCGCTAAAACCGTCGCCACCAGATGCCGGTACATTCCGGCAGAAAGACCGGCCCGTCCCCCTCACACTTCTCGATCATCTCGTCGCCGAAGAAGAAGCCTGTGAGCCGCGCCGCCTCCTCGCGCGTGGCGAACTTGTAATCGGTGCGGAGCCAGGTGGAAGCGAAGCCCGCATCCGCCAGAAAATCCAGGTAATCCGCCATCACCTGCGGCGGACGCGGGGAAGTCTCGCCGGTGCCTAACGTCTCGATGATGATAGCCGTGCCGCCCGGACGCAGGAGGCGTCGCATTTCCGCTAAGGCCTGACGCAACTCGCGCCGCCAGCTCTCCGGGAACCAGACGACGGTGTAGACGATGCTCCAGCCGGAGACGACGAGATCGGCCCGCGCATCCGCCAGGGGCAGCGCGCGATGATCCGCCGCGACCGTGGCCCAGCGCGATCCTCCGCCCGCGCGCAACCGATCCCGCGCGACGGCCAGCATGTGCGGCGCGAGATCCAACGCCGTCATCGACCTGACCTCCGGCGCCATCATCACCGCCAGCCGGCCCGTCCCCGCGCCCATATCGACGACGTCCAGCCCCTCCCACGGGCAGATTTCCCACAAGGCCGGCCGCAGCCGACCCTCGTAATCCTCACAGGCGAGGAGCGCCTCGTACGCCGTCGCCTGCTCCTGGTAAATGCGCTTCGCGTCTGGCATTAGATCAGCGTCTCCCACCAGCGATGCAATCGGTCGGCGTGATGGCCCGGCACGAGCACCAGGTGATTGCCCAGCGGCGCGCGCAACAGATCCGCGACGTTGCCACGACTCAACTGGACCCTGGCCTGCGTCCGGCAGAGATTCTCCGCCTCGCCCGCCGCCACGATCTCGCCCTCGGCCAGCCAGAGCTGACGCATCTCCACGCCGCCGATGCGCAGCAGCGTGACAGGGCCGGCGGGCAGCATGCCCTGGAGGCCCACACCCAGGCCCGACTCGAAGTGCGAGCGCAAGCGATAGCGCTCGACCAACGCGCGCGGCACGGTGCAATGCGCCAGCCACATCGCGTTGGCCGCCTCGTCCACCTGCGCCGGATTCGCCATCCAGGGCGTCGCGTCGAGCAGCTTGGCGGCCCAGAGCATCCCCACCGTGCTGACGAGATCACCCTCACAGCCGGCGATGATGCCCTCGTCGGTCAGCGCCGCCAGGCCGAAGCAGCCGGTCGTCTGCAACTCGAGCACCAGATCGAAGCAGCGCAGGGTGAGCGCATCGAGTTCGTGCTCCGCTGCCAGCGCGCGCAGCGCGGCGTAGACTCGCACCACATCCATCAACGCCGCCGCCGAAGGCTCGTGGATCTCGTTCGCTTCCGAGGTCAGGTCGTCCAGATGCCTCTCCAGCGTCGCCTCGGGGATCTTGGCGAGCCGCCGGGTCAATTCCTCCATCGCGATGGGCACCACCTGCGGCCCCCAGACCGCCTTCACGATGGCCGGGTCGGGCATGCTGGCGACGAGCCAATCGGAGGGATCGCCAATCAGCCCGATGCGACTTTCGCGCAGGGCGCGGCGCACACTCAGGTCGCCCGCCGCCGTCGCGATCTGCCGCAAGCCGGCCTCATCCTCCGGGCCGTCGAGGTAGAAAATCCTGCCCGGCGCGCCATCCTGCTGGCAGCGCGCCAGCACCTCCAGGGAGGCGGGCAACGCGTTGTTGCCGGGATGCGCGATCAGGAAGGCGGGTTCATCAGGCGCGTGCGCGCCCCGCTGCGCCCGCAACTCCAAGATCGCCTTCTCGACGCCGCCGGTGGCGACCAGCAAGAAGAGCGGGCGCGGATCGTCCATAAGCGCCGCGGACAGCCGCTCGCCGCCCAGCGCCTCCAGCGCCGCGATGTAGTCGCCCGTGATCCGCTCGACGAGGGCCGCGTCGGTCGTCGCCTCCGCCGCGACGATGATAAATCCAAATGGGGTGGGCATAGTTCCTCCTTAAAAATCAGTTGCAGGTTGCAAGTTGCAAGTTAAAAGCAGATTGGGACACCAAGTGCCACAAAGAAGGCGCAGAGTTAAGGCATTTACAGTAGAGACGCAAAATCTTGCGTCTCTACTACAATAAACGATGGAATGGAGTGCCGTTGTGAAGCCCGAAAAACGCCACTCCGCTTAAGCCTAAAGGCTCCGCTTCGAGGCTTACTACGAACCAAAATTGCCCTACATTACATCCCTGAACGGTGGCGCTGGTAGTCGGGTAGATCGACGTAGGTGCGCAGCGTCCCCGCCTCCAGCGCCCAGATCTGGCTGGCGAAGTGCTTGATGAAGTAGCGGTCGTGCACGACGGCCAGGACGGCGCCCTCGAAAGCGGTCATCGCCCGCTCGAAGTTGGTGCGGCTGGGAATGTCCAGGTGATTAATCGGCTCGTCCAAGATCAGGCAGTTGCAGCCGGTCGCCACGAGGCGCGCCAGCACGAGCCGCGCGCGTTCGCCGTAGCTGAGGCTCCCGTTCGGCACGAAGACATCGTCGCCAGCGAAGAGGAAATAGTGCAGGAAGGAACGCACGTCGGTCTCCGACATCGCGCCGACCTGCTGGATGGTCGCCAGCGGCGTGCTGGTCGGATCTAAATTCTCCTGCTCCTGGGCATAGTACCCCAGCTTGACATTGGCGCCGATGCGCACCTCGCCCGCCAGCGGGGCCAGCTCGCCGGTGATGACGCGCAGGAGCGTGGTCTTGCCGCAACCGTTCGGCCCGATCAGCGCGATGCGCTCGCCCTGGCGCAGCCACGCCGAGACCTCGCGGAAGAGCGGCGCGCCCTCGTAGCCGGCGGCCACATCGTGCAGGCGGATGACCTCCTGGCCGCTGGCGGGGGTCCCCGTGAACTCCAGCTTCATCTGCCAGGTGAGGCCGGGCTTCGCGATGCGATCCTCCTCCAGCTCGCGCTCCAGCCGCCGCTTTTGGACGGTGGCCCGGCGCGCGATGCCCTTGGCGATGGCGCGCGGCCCGAAATCGATGGTCCCTTTCTCGATGCCCTGCGCGTAGCCTGAAAGGCGCCCAATCTCCGCCCTGGCCTGCGCGACCTGCTCCTGTTGCTGGCGATAGGCCGTCATTTCCCTCTCGTGCTCGCGCTGCCTGGCCGTCAAGTAGTCGTCGTAGTTGCCGGGATACGACGCGACGGTGCGCGTCTGCGGATCAAGCTCCAGAATCGTCGTCACCGTGCGCTCCAAGAAGGCGCGGTCGTGGGTGACGAGGAGCACGGCGCCGCGATAGTCCTGGATCCAATCCTCCAGCCACTCCAACGCCGCGATGTCCAGATGATTCGTCGGCTCGTCTAAGAGGAGCACCTGAGGCGACCGCAACAACAGGCACGCCAAACCCAGGCGGGTCTTCTGCCCGCCGCTCAGGTGCGCGATGGGCGTCTCCAACGGCAGATCACCCAGTCCGAGGCCGTTCAGCACGACTTGCGCCTCGTGCTCCGGGATTTGGCGCGCGGCCCACAGCTCCAGATCCGCGAGCGCGGCGTCGTACTCGTCCATCAAGCGCTGCTGCTCGGCCCCGGCGGCGGTGGCCGCGGCCGTGGCCATGGCCGTCGCCAGCTCGGCCACGCGCGCCTCCGAGGCCTCCAGCGCGATGCGCTCAGCTTGTAGCACGTCGGCGAGCACCGCGTCGGCGGTGTAGGTCAAGCCCTGCGGCAAGTAGCCCAGGCGCACGTCGGCGGGGATGCGCCGCACCGATCCGGTGTCCGCCCGCTCCTCGCCGGCGATGATGCGCAGCAGCGTGGTCTTCCCGCAGCCGTTCGGCCCGACGAGGCCCGCGCGCTCGCCCGCGTTCAGCGTGAACGAGACCTCTCGAAACAGCAGGGTGTCATCATATCGTTTGCTGATGTTAGATAATTGTAGCATAAAGTCCTCTCTTTGGGTTGTAAGTTAAAAGTTGCTGGTTGAAAGTTACAAGTTCTGGTTGCTGGTTACTAGTTACTGGTTGGCTGGATATGTCACATTTTGGAACCCCTTCAGCAATCTGCTTCCATCTGCTTGATCTACTGATTCTGACAAATAAAAAAGGCCGTGGGCGGTTAAGCACCACGGCCTCGAATAGCTAAAGGCTTGACAAGCTAGAATGTGGAAATCACGTCATGATGCTGGTCGCTCCCTACGGACTGGCGTCAGCATCTCGGTCATTCCTAATTCCTCCACTTGGTTTTGATTATGTATTTGTCCAACTACCGAAAATTATAGAGCATCTCGCGGAATTGTCAACATTTCACATCGCTCTAAGTGCATTGCCAAATCCACACCAACCTGGCTCCGCTCTTTTACGAGCTTTTTTCAAAGAATGTTAAGACCAGGGTGCAACGCACTTGAACTGAAGGAAAGGCAGCCTCATACAGTATATGCCTGGTGATAAGTTCAAAAGTGCGTTGCACCTCACAAGACTAAACGGTTACGTTCTTTCTACTCCAATCTGATCTTGGAGCGATTTCAGTTACCGGAAACTAAAGATCCGAACCAGGTTTATTTGTGGATGGCAACCTGACTTTGCTCAAAGTCCCCGCCGCAACCTTCGCAAGGATGGCCGCGATCATTTTTCTGAGCTTTGTGCCCGCATCTGATGCCGGCGCACGATGATGCGGCCGATCAACGCTGACAGCAGCGCGATCCCGCCGACGATGCCGGAGACCATCAAGCCGGCCCACTGCCAAAATTCCATCGGGAAGAGGCGGATGAGCGTATCATCCCAGCGGAAGAGCCAGCTCCCGCCCTCGAAGAAGAGCGCGTGGAACTGGGTGAAGAAAGCCTCCCAACCCACGAGCATCCACACGCCCAGCGCGGAGAGGATCAGCACGGTAAGCAACCCGCCATCGGAGAGCGCACGCCACACCTCCGGCGAGGCCCAGCGCCGATGGAGCACCCACCCCGCCGCGATGGACGCGACCAGCGCTACCGCCGCGAAGGCGGTCAGTTGATCGTAGACCCGCTTGACATCCGCCATGTGGGAGATTTCGCGCGCGTTGAAGGCCGGGGAGCCATCTAACAATTGCAATTCCTCCAGGGAGATCACGCCGCCCGGCAGATTCAAGTAGGCGATGCAGCGCTGCGCCAGGTAGAGGCGCCACGCCTCCGGCATGCCGCCGGGATCGGCGGGGAACGCGGCGCGCTCATAGGCCCACGCCGGATACCAGGGCAACGTGAAGATGCGCACCACACCCATCGTCAGCACGAACGGCACCGAGATCACAATCAATATGCGCAGGAACGCTCGCATCTATCACCTCCTGGCGCGGCCCACCGGCCGGCGCGAGATTTGAACAGGTTATTTCTACCTTCCGGGAAGCTGCGACCAGACCAAAACTCGCTATTGGCTTCCCGGAAGGTCTGGATAAATCAACTACCTTTATACATCAAAATCAGAAAAAGCCTAAACCATCAGCGGATGGAGCCGATGAAGCAGATGTGATTTGCCGCTTTATTGCTTTGCTGCTTTGATGTTTCCGCTCCTGACATGGTTTTTTAATTTTCCCCAACATCACTTTGTGATATAATGCCTCTATATATGGAAAGAATGCCAGTGACACTGAAGGGAACACCCCAAGGCATCCGCCTCCAGCCGCTTGTCGAATCGTGGCCGGAGGTGATACGCGCCTTGGAATTTTCTTTGGAGGATGGCGGCGACTTCTTCCGGGGCGGGCGCGTGATTTTGGATTTGGGCGCGCGCGGTCTGACGGACGAGGAGTTGCGCACCCTGCGACGGTTACTGGATCAATATGATATGGAATTGTGGGCCATTTTAAGCGAGAACGCGACGGCCACGCGCACGGCGCGCGCTTACGGACTGCGCACGCGCTTGCCGGGCGAGGTCGCGAAGTCGAAATCCCAGAAACCTGCCGATCCTGACTACAACGGCCTATTCCTCCAACGCACGTTGCGATCCGGGCAGCGCGTCCAATCGCCCGGCCACGTGATATTGCTGGGCGACGTCAATCCCGGCGCGGAGGTGATCGCCGGCGGCAACATCATCATCTGGGGCCGCGCGCGCGGTCTGGTGCACGCGGGCGCGCTGGGCGACGAATCGTGCGTCGTCTGCGCCCTCGACTTGATGCCGTCGCAACTGCGCATCGCAGGACACATCAGTCGCGCGCCGGAGGATCAAGAGAGCCGATCACAGCCGGAGATGGCCAAGATTAGCAATAATACAATTGTCGCAATTCCCTGGACCGTAAGGGGGTAATATGGCTGGAAAAATTATCACGATCTCATCTGGAAAGGGCGGGGTGGGCAAAACCACCAGCACCGCGAATATTGGATTGGGTCTGGCAATGCTGGGCGAGCGGGTCGTCTGCATCGACGCCGACATCGGCCTCCGCAATCTAGATGTGATGTTGGGATTAGAAAATCGGATCGTCTATGATATTGTGAACTACATCGAAGGACGCTGCCGCTTCCGCCAGGTTCTGGTGCGCGATAAGCGCTATCCAGAGCTGTTTTTGATCCCGGCGGCGCAGACGCGCGATAAGACGGCCATCACCATCGAGGATATGAAGCGGGTCGCGCACAAAGCCGCCGAGATTGCGGACTACGTGCTCATCGATTCGCCCGCCGGCATCGAGCATGGCTTTCAATACGCCGTCGCGCCCGCCGACCAGGTGCTGATCATCACCAACCCAGAGGTCGCCGCCGTGCGCGATGCGGATCGCGTGATCGGCCTGATCGAGGCGCAGGCCCGAGGCATCTCATCCCGCCTCATCATCAATCGGATGCAGGTAAATATGGTGCGCCGCAACGAGATGTTGGATTCGGATACCGTGGTTGATCTCCTGGCGATTGATCTCATCGGCGTGGTGCCGGAGGACAACGATATTTTAGCGGCCAGCAACCGCGGGCAACCCGTCGTCTTGCGGCAAAACACGCTGGCCAGCAAAGCATTCTACAACATCGCCCGCCGCCTGCGCGGGGAAGATGTGCCGCTCGAGCCGCTGAGGGAGCCGGGCATCTTGCAGCGGATTTTCGGCGCGCGATAGCGCGCGACCGATGTTAATCAGCAAGGAGAGCCTATGGACTTAAAGACTATGTTCAACAATCTCTTTCACCGCTCTGAGAATTCAGGGCAGGCCATCGCGGAGCAACGCTTGCGCCTCGTCCTCTCTCACGATCGCGCCAATATCTCACCCGGCATTATGGAAGTCATCAAAGATGAAATCATCGGGGTGCTCTCGAAGCATCTCGACATCGACGCGGAGCACGTCCAAGTCAACTTCACCGAGGATCGACGGAACACCCGGCTGGTCGCCGACGTCCCCCTCCAACCAACTCAGCGTCGGAGGCGCGGGTAGGTAACGGTTTATGCGTCGTTCTACCTGGCAGCACTTCGATTGGAGTTTGCTGATCCTGGCGCTCTTGTTGACGACCGTCGGCGTCGCGATGATCTTCAGCGCAACGCGCGGCTCCGTGGATCTGGCGAACACGTGGCGACGGCAGGCCATCTACGCCGCCGTGGGCGCCGTGATGCTCCTGCTCACCTCGTTCATCGATTACCACCTGCTGGAAAGCCTCCAATGGCCCATCTACTTCGCGACTATTAGCACGCTGATTTTCACCCTGCTTTTTGGCAGCAGTGAGATCGGTGCGGTGCGCCGCTTTATCTACATCGGCGGCATCTCCATTCAGCTCGCCTACCCGGCCTTGATTTTACTAATTATCAGCCAAGCGAGTCTATTGGCCCGCAACGCCCCCACCCCGCCCGGCCTGCAGGAGTTGATCACCTCGGCGATTATGGCCGGCATCGCCGCGTTTTTGGTCTTCGAGCAGCCCAATCTCAGCACCGCGACGCTTTACGTCGTTACCTGGGCCGCGATGCTTTTCGCTTCCGGGATCAAATTAGTCTATTTAGAAGGCATCGGCGTATTGGGCATGCTTGGCGCGCCGCTATTGTGGCTCAATATGAGCGATTACATGCGAGATCGCATTTACACCTTCCTCGATCCCACCGCCGACGCCGCCGCTTACTGGAACATCGAGCAGGCGCTGATCAGCATCGGATCGGGGGGGCTATGGGGCAAAGGCTTCGCCATCGGCACCCAGAGCCAGTTGCACTTCCTGCGCGTCCGCCACACCGACTTCATCTTCTCGGTGTTGTGCGAAGAACTGGGTTTCATCGGCGCCGGCCTGCTCTTCCTGCTCTTCGGCCTGCTGCTCTGGCGTCTGTTGCGTATCGCGGCCAACGCCGGCGATGCGACGGGGCAACTCATCGTCGTCGGCGTGACGATCTACATCTTCTACCAACTGCTGATCAACGTCGGGATGAACCTCAACGTCATCCCCGTGGCCGGCCTCCCGATGCCCTTTGTCAGTTACGGCGGCAGCACCCTGGTCATCACCTACGTTGGGCTGGGCCTGGTGGAAAGCGTCGCCATGCGCCAGAAGCGCATGGAGTTTTAATCTCTTAGCCGCGATGTGCTATAATAACATCAACTCACCCTTGCGAAGGTTACGCAAGTGACCTTGAAAAGTTTGTATCAGGTGCAGCGAGTAGATTAATCTGTTTACCAAAGCTCCTGTTAACCTTCGCAAGGATTCGACTCAAGAAATTTCAAATCAAGAAGGAGTATGCAATGACAGTTCGGGTTCGTTTTGCTCCGAGTCCCACAGGGTATCCTCACATCGGGAATATTCGCACCGTGGTCTTCAATTGGCTCCACGCCCGCCAGAACAACGGCGCGTTCGTCCTCCGCATCGAGGATACCGACCGCTCCCGCTACGTGGAGGATGCTATACAAGTGATCACCGACAGCCTGCGATGGCTGGGGATGGATTGGGACGAAGGGCCTGGCGTCGGCGGCGACTACGGCCCCTACATTCAATCCGCACGTGTGAAACTCTATCACGAGAAGGCTGAAGAACTCATCGCGAAGGGCCACGCCTACCGCTGCAATTGCTCGGAGGCGCGATTGGAGAAGGTCCGCCAGGCGCAGCGCGCCCAAGGCCGGCCGCCGATGTATGATCGCCACTGCCGCAATCAGCCCCCCGATGCCATCTCCCCCGATGAACCACACGTCGTGCGGCTCAAAGTGCCGCTGGAAGGCACAACGACCGTCCACGATCTACTCAAGGGCGATGTGGCGTTCGAGAATCGCATCCTGGATGATCAAGTTCTGATCAAATCCGACGGCTTCCCCACCTATCACCTGGCCGTCGTGGTCGATGATCATCTGATGAAGATCAGCCACATCATCCGGGCGGACGAGTGGCTGCCCAGCACGCCCAAACACGTGATCCTGTACCACGCTTTTGGATGGGAACCGCCGGTTTTCGTGCACGTCCCGCTGGTGATGGGGCCGGACGGCAAGAAGCTCTCCAAGCGGCACGGCGCCGTCTCGATTGACGAGTTCAGGCGCCAGGGCTACCTGCCCGAAGCCGTCTTCAACTTCCTCACCCTGCTGGGCTGGGCGCCCGGCGAGGGCGACGAGCAGGAGATCTTCAGCCGCGAGGAGTTGATCGAGCGCTTTGATCTCTCGCGTGTGAATTTAGCCCCCGCCGTCTTCTCCTACGACAAGCTCAACTGGATGAACGGCGCCTACATCCGCAACTTGGATGAGGAAGAGCTGCTGTACCGGCTCATTCCCTTCTGGCAGGATGCGGGCCTCATCCCCACGCCGGCGCCCACAGAGCTGATGCCCACACTGCGGACGCTGACGCCGCTGGTGCAAGAGCGCCTCAAAACCCTGCGCGACGTCATTGACCTCACCGACTTCGTCTTTGGCGAGTTGGAGACCCCACCGGTCGAGCAACTCATTGGCAAGAAGATGACGGCAGAAAAGAGCCGTGAGGCGTTGGAAAAGACGCAGAAGCTGCTCTCCAAGCTCGTGCACTTCAATACCGAGGCGATGGAAGTGCCGATGCGCCAATTGGCCAAGGATATGGGCCTCAAGGCCGGCCAACTCTTCGGCCTGGTGCGCACCGCCACGACGGGCAAGCGCGTCGCGCCGCCGCTCTTCGGCACGTTAGAGGCACTCGGGCGCTCCAAGACGCTTCAGCGCTTAAGCCGCGCCGAGGATAAGTTGACGGCGCATATTGAAGAAGAATCCGCGTGAGATAAACTCACCTGAAAGCACAAACCCCCGCTTGATGCGGGGGTTTTTTATTTAGTTCGTTTCGTTCGTAGTCAGCTACGCAGCGCAGCGGAGTAGCGTTAGCACAAGAGCCTCGTGATTAAAAACGGCACGCCATTCTATTGCGTGCCTGACTACAAACGCATCAGCGCCTGGGTCACGATGGCCCATTCCTCCAACGTGAGGGTCTGGGCGCGACGCCGTGAATCGATGCCCGCCGCGTCTAGCGCCGCCGTGACCTCGTGCGCATCCATGTGTAGTGAGGCGCTCAGTGTGTTGTGCAACTGCTTCCGCCGGTGGGCGAAGCCCGCGCGCACGACGGTAAAGAAGCGCGCCACGTCCACATCCGAAACCGGCGGCTCGTCGTAGAGATCGACGCGGACGACGGCCGAATTGACCTTGGGCGCGGGATAGAAGGCGCCGCGTCCCAGCCGGAAGCAGATGCGAGGTTTGCCGTAGAATTGCACGCCGACCGCCAGAACGCTCAGATTGCCGGGACGCGCTGTAATGCGCTGAGCCACCTCGTGCTGGACGGTCACGACTAACTGCGCCGGGCGGATGGGCGCCTCTAAGATGTGGCGAATGACGGCGGCGGTGATGTAGTAGGGCAGGTTCGCAACCACTTTATAATGAGGGCGGCGTGCGCCCCAGAGCGGACGCGCATCCGGGCCGGGCGTCATATCTAACAGTTCCGGCGCCGACAGCTCCAAAATATCGCCGTGGACAATCTCGACATGCTCCTGCCCCGCGAATTCCTGAGAGAGCACCGCCGCCAGCTCCGGATCGGTCTCCACCGCGATGACGCGCCCGGCGCGCGCGGCCAGCGCCGAGGTCAGCGTCCCCACGCCGGCGCCGATCTCCAGCACCGTATCATCCGCCGTCAGATCGGCCTGCTCCGCGATGCGATCCGGCGCGGACGGGGCTACCAAAAAGTTCTGCCCCAGCGATTTACGCGGGGCCAGATTATATCGCTGCAACAACGCGCGTGGATCTTCCATCCGCCTGATAAATCTCCCCAGTGAAAAAAGCTACGGCCCCGTATAATTTATATTATCCGGCACCGGCGTGAGCATGTAGACATCGACCCAGCGATACCACAACTCCAAATTGTCGTCGTCGTAGCCCAGATCGATGCGCTTGCCTTTGATCGCGCCGCCGGTATCCGCCGCCAGGCCCACGCCGTAGCCGGGTACGTAGACCTCGCTCCTCAGCGGGATGACGTTGGGATCAACCGCGACGATGCCATGCCGCATCTGGAGGCCGGTCGCCGTGCGGCCATAATAGGGCGAGGATCTGGGCGTCCCGGCGGTGCTGGCGCTGTAGGAGGTCGCCAACATCCGCACGACGCGCCAATAGGAGACCGTGCCGCTCGAAGTCTGCAATTCACGGACCACGACTTTGGTGCCATACCCCATCACGCGATCGGTAGGCGCCTGCACGATGCTCTCCCCCTCGACCCGCCGATCCACCACCTGACCATTTTCGTAGCGGAAGCGGATGCGGCGTTCCAAGACGCCCGGATCGCCCTCCTGAAGCAGATGCTGGTGATCGATCTCCAACTCCGGGTCGGGCTGCCAGACCGATTCGAAGGGGATGGGGCTTTGCTCGACGATGACGCTTTCGGTGACGCGCACGACGCGAATCTCCGCGCCCTCGCCCAGCGGCGCGTCGAGGTCGGGATGGGTGTAGTCCTGCCCGTTTAGCGTGACGCCCAGATCGGCCAGCACCTCGCCCACGCGGGCGCGATGGGTGCGCGTGCGCAGTTCGTGACCATCGACCCAGATGGAGACGGGAATGGAGCGCTCCAGGCGGATGTGCATGCCCTGCTGCACGGGCGTCGCGGGCGCGGGATAGAGCCGATCCGCGCGGTAGAGTCGAATCCCCGCCGAGGTGAGCGCCTCGCCGACGGTATCGGCGTGGGTGTAGAAGGCGGTGCGCACGGCGCCCGCCTCCAGCACGACCTCGACGGCGCGCTCCACCACCACGCGGAAGCGCGTGTTCGGTGGATCGACGATGGTCGGCGGGCGGACGTCCAAGGTGTCGTGGCGATCCAACGTCACATCCAAGGCGGCGATCAAATCCGCCGGCGACTCCTGGTGAGCGTAGCGCAGGTGCTCCTGGCCATCGACGACGATCACGACCGGGCGGGCGTGATCGATGCGCACGTCCATCTTGGCGGTCACGGGCGCGTCCAACGCCGGCCGGACGCGATCCTCCGCACGCAGGCTGATGCCCAGATCGGCCAGGAGCAGCGCCACCGTGGGCTGGTGGGTGTAGACCTTGCGCGCCTCGTCATCGACGGTCAAGGTGACCGGCGTCAGCGTCGCGCGGTAGCCGGCGGTCAAGGCGATCATCGCCAGCCCGCCCAAAATCAGCGCCACGATGCGAAAACGTCGGTTCATAGCCACCTCAAGCCCATGCCAGGTACAAAAAAGGGGCGATAGCTCTGACCCCATCGCCCCGACTTTTATGAGAACGATACCCGATGGGTACTGGAAGGCAGGTACGCTGCGGCGCCCAGAATGGCCCCCTTACCGTTGCTTCCTTCCGGACCTGGCGGGGTTCGAGGGTTTCTGCCGCGCAGGCCCCACCCCCCAGCACCCATCGAGTATCGTGCTTTGTGTCCATCAGCACGTGTAATGATATATGGAAGTGGGAAGTTTGTCAAGCGGCGATTGGAGGTTACCGCTGAGGGCGCGGAGATGCTATCGGACATTATCGTATAGAGCAATTTGGGGAAGGTGGTAGAATAAATAGCATCCGCTGAGTGGTTGCCAGGTAGCGCGTTTAGCGTAAACTTAGGACTGGTTACTGGAAGCTGGATGCTGGTTGCTGGAAACGGGGCCGTAACTTTTTATAATGTAAGGTGTTGTACTTTAGAGGAGGATTTATTTTGACATCTTCGGATTGGCTACGAGATCAGGTGAGGTTGTACTTCACCTCTGGAAAATATAATTGCGCGATGACGGTACTCAAGGTGTTGACGGAGGCCTTCGAGGTGCCGCTGCATCCCCAGGTGTTGGATGCCGCGCGGATGGTACCCGGCGCGGGCGGCACGGGCGGCCTCTGCGGCCTGGTGACGGGCGCGTTGATGTTCGTGGGACTGTGGGGCGCGAAGTATCACATCCCACGGGATCGGCTCAGCCCGCTCACGCGAGGGATGGTGACGGAGATCCGCGAGCGGTTCGGCAGCGTGCAGTGTGAGGTGCTGGAGAACGATTGCTCGAAGTTGGCGGTCGAGATGCTGGGCTTTCTGATCCCCTATCTGCGCCAGGCCTTGGATCAGCACAGGCCAGCGTGATGTTATCGGCGGGGGAAGCGGGCCGAATGGAAGTGGAGGTCAAATATCCCCGGCGGCGGATGATCCGCTCGCTGTTGCGGCGCGTGGCCGATCTGGCCTTTTGGGTGCTGACCGAGTTCCACGTGGTGGGACAGGAGAACTTCCCCGCCAAGGAGCCGCTCTTGGTCGTCGCCAATCACTTCAGCTTCATCGATCCGGTGGCGATGATCCGCGTGACGCCGCGCCCCATCGAGTTCGTGGGCGGTCTCCGGCTGCCCAACGCGCCGCCCATCGTCACCTGGCTGCCCAAACTGTGGGGCTATTACCCCGTCTATCGCGGCACCGGCTCGCGCTATGCGCTGCGCGCCGCCGAGGCGACGTTGGCGCAGGGCGGGGTCGTGGGCATCTTCCCGGAGGGCGGGAGTTGGGCGCAGGTGCTCCGTCCGCCGCGACCCGGCGCGGCCTTTATGGCGGCGCGATCCGGCGCGCGCCTGCTGCCCATCGGATTTCACGGGCTGCCGCAGATCTTCCCCAGATTTCGGGAAGGCCAACGCACGCGCGTGACGGTGCGCATCGGGGAGCCGTTCGGGCCGTTCGGGACGCACGGGCGCGGGCGAGCGCGCCGCCGCCAGTTGGAGGAGATCGGCGAGCAGATGATGCGCCACATCGCCGAGCTGATCCCGGCGGAGCAGCGAGGCATCTATTCCGATGACCCCGCGCTGCGCGAAGCAGCCCAGGCGGTGGCCGCCTATCCCTGGGCCGGTGTGACGGAGCAGGAGTTCCAGCGCGGATGACCAGGCCACCGGACGACATCAACATCAGACAAGCGAGGCAGGCGGATGTGTCGCAGATTTTGGAATTGTGGAAGGAGCTGATGGACTTCCACTCAGCGCGAGACGGTCATTTCGTCCGCGCCGAGGACGGGCACGAGCGATATGGAGAGTTTATCGCGGAGTGCATCGATGATCGTCAGGCGTGCGTGTGGGTGGCCGCGCCGAGACGCCCAGAGAGCCAGCTAGTCGCTTTCTGCCTCGCCATGATCGCGGAATACCCGCCCGTCTTCGTCCATTGCCGCTACGGGATGATTTACGATCTGGCCGTGACGGCGGCGCATCGCCGGCAGGGCCTGGGGAAAGCGTTGGTCGACAAAGTGGCCGCGTGGTTCGCCGAGCGCGGCATCCACCGGATTGAGGTGCAATTCACCACGACCAACGAGGTCTCCACTGCGTTTTGGGTGCAAACGGCGGGATTTCGGCCCTTTCTGATCCGGGCGTACAAAGACATTCAAGAAACAGAAGCAAAGGAGTGATGGATGAGTACGTTAGATGCAAATGCCTCAAATATATCCAAAGCAGATAAAGCCACACGACGTAACCGTTGGGCCTGGTATTTATATGATTTTGGTAATTCAGCGTATGCGGCGGTTGTCTTATTAGCCGTCTACTCGGCGTACTTCAAGGGCCAGGTCGTCGGCGGCGCCGAGGGATCGCGGTTGTGGGGGCGCTCCGTGGGGATCGCGATGTTGGTCGTGGCCGTGATCTCGCCCATCTTGGGCACCATCGCCGACTTCTCCGGCGCGAAGAAACGCTTTCTCTTCATCTTCACCGTGATGGCCTGCCTCGCCACCGGCCTGCTCTTCTTTGTCCAGGAGGGCAATATTTTCATCGGGATGCTCTTCTTCATCTTAGCCGAAATCGGCTATCGCGGCGCGCAGGTCTTCTACAACGCGCTGCTGCCGGACATCGCCGGCCCGGATGAGATCGGGCGGGTGTCCGGTATAGGCTGGGCGTTGGGATCGGCAGGGGGCGTCCTCTGCTTGTTGATCATCCTCCCACTGATTATGATCTTCGAGGGCGCGCTGATGGTGCGCGTTGCCTTTTTAATCACGGCGGTCTTCTTCGCACTCTCGACGGCCCCACTATTTTTTTTACTGGAAGAGAAGAGTAAGCCGCGCGCGTTGCCGGCGGGCGAAAATTACGTCTCGGTGGGCATCAAGCGACTGGGAGCCACCCTAAGTACGGCCGGGCAATTTCGCGAATCGGTCAAATTTGTCTTATCCTTTCTCATCTACAACAACGGCGTGATTATGGCGCTCAACTTTGCCTCGATCATCGGCGCGGTGCTGTTTGGGATGGATCAGCAAGCGCTCATCCTCTTCGTGATCCTCGTGCAGGTGACGAACGTGGTGGGCGCCTATATCTTCGGCCATCTGGCGGATCGATTCGGCAGCAAGCAAGCGCTGATCCTATCGATTATGTGTATGGTCGTGGCCATCATTATGATGTTCTTCGCGCAGACCCAGGGCTTCTTCTTCTTCATCGGCGCGGTGGCCGGCTTTGCGATGGCGGGCATGCAATCCGTCAGCCGCACGATGGTGGGGATGCTCAGTCCGCCCGGGCAGAGCGCGGAGTTCTACGGCTTCTTCGCGGTGGCCGAGCGGATGTCCTCCTTTATCGGGCCGGCGGTCTACGGCTGGGTCGCCGCCGAGGTGGCTTTGATGCACGAAGCGCAGGGGCTGACGGCGATCCTGGCGGAGCGCGCCGGGCAGCGAACGGCCATCCTCACCATCGGATTCTTTTTGGCGGTGGGCCTCTTCGTGTTGCTCACGGTCAATGAGAGGGTCGCGCGCCGCGCCCACGAAGTCCCCGCCGAGGGGGAGTTGCTTCAGGCGGGGTAAAGAAGGGAACGATCAGGCAACTAGTCGAACATCTCCTTCCATATATCAAAGGGGCCACCAAAGCGGTGGCCCCTTTGTACAATCATACCTTTTAACATTGACACGCCTTAAGCCTGGAATGATGAGGAGAAGTGTTAACCCATTTAGGAACCATTCCCTCCGACCCAGATTCTTTTTTCATATCTGTTTAGTTACGTAAGAGAGATGCAACGCACTTGAACTGAAGGAAAGCGTTACCTCATGCAGTATATGCTTGACAATAAGCTCAAAAGTACGTTGCACCTCACGGGATTAAACGATTGCTTTTCTGCGATCAAAGCTGACGAGAGCTGCGAGCTTTTTTCTCGGACTTCGTAGAGGCCCGCATAATCGCAGCCACGGTCAAAGCTGAGACCGTTTGCAAACCTAAATTGGCAATTAATTCAATTAAGAAGAAGGTGGCATCGTCCGCGACTCTAGATCCGTCACCAGTGAGGATGAACGACACAGAAAGCGTAGCTCCAAGGGCGGAGATCACACCGGCAAGAGCGCTCTTTGTAAACCAATCTGATGATGACGGCTTCGCCCAACGCAGCCAAGCCAGCGCTGCCAGCGCCCCCGGTAAGATGCCCCCTAGACACGGCACCAGACCGAGAACAAGGCCCATTACAAAAGCTACCGCCGCCAGAAACCACATTTTCTGCTTAAGAATAGACGTGAGACTAGGCAACGGAGATTCTGCGGCTTCTTGCGATATAATCGTAAGCGAAGAGGTCTCAGGAGGTGGGACAACGACAGGACGAGTTGGCTGAGGTGAAAACGTCGCAACCGGTCTTTGGAATTCAGACAGAAAACTGTCTACTTTCGCAGCACAAGAGAAGCACAATGTCCACGAAGTAGTGTCGCGCATCACCATCTGAAGCCACGAACTGTGCATCTCGTCCTGCGATAGGCCAAACAAAGCCCCTTGCAATGACGTGATTCCAGAGGGCCGAAGACCAGACCGCGCAGCGCGTTGTATCTGTAAGGCCGAATAGTGTCGGGCGCCTATTCCTACAGGAGCATTACAAAGATCACAAACACTCATCTAGTTCCTCCTAATATATCCTATCTCAACGAAATAAAAATCCCACGTCAACGCAACACTAACGGCAAGAAGACTTGTTGATCCAGGCTCTTGGGAAGTCGGTTGAGATAGCCTATCGTGCCATTACTACCGACCGTCCAGATTTCGAAGGAGTTGGGAAATGCCACGCCTTGATAGGCAGTCGAGTAAGCGCCGTAGTCTGAGACATCTTCGCGCCACAGACGCCCCCCATCCGTGGTGACCAATACTCCGCCTGCCCCCACTACATATCCAGTGCTGGTGCTGATAAACTCGACATCTTGGAGCGCCCAGGTGACCCCACTGGATTGCGCAGTCCAAGTATTTCCGCCATCTGATGTGTGATAAATCTTCCCATCGTCACCGACTACCCAACCCACATCGGCGTTGACAAAGTCCACATCATAAAAGTCCGGATACTCGGTTCCACTCAACAGTAAGGTCCAACTCTGCCCCCCATTCGTCGTTTTGTGGAGACTGCCGTTAAGCACTTCCATGCCAACAACGTAACCGATGTTCTGATTAACAAAATCGAGACCGTACTTGCCATGTCCACCTTGATCCACAGCATGAAAGTAACCGGCCTCTTCCCACGTTTGCCCACCGTTCCGAGTTCGCCAAACACGCCCGTTTGGATTCTTGTTGACATTTTGTTCGCCAGCGATCCAGCCGTGATTCACGTCGACAAAGTCCACGGCGAAGAGATTATAATCCATGCCGGTTGTCTGGACGCTCCAAGAAGATCCTCCATCGCTGGTAGCCCAAAGCGTATTCTGCGATCCCACCACCCAGCCGTGCAAGGTGTCCACAAAGTCAACCGCTCGGAGTAAATTGCTATTCGGGGTGACATTTCTGACCCAACTGGATCCTCCATCTGTGGTATGGAGAACTGTCCCCAGAGAACCAACCGCCCAGCCATGTGTAGCCGTCATCGCAGAATGATTGACAAAGTCCACCGCAAGCAAAGTGTTGCTCTCGAACATAGTACTTCTATCCCACGAATTGCCGCCGTCATCGGTATAATAGATCCCATAGTTGCGCGCCAAGTAACCTTGCTGCGATGTCACAAATTGCAGATCATTCACGCTCAATGATCCCAACTCGAACCATGTCTGCCCACCATCGGCAGTTCGAATAATCTCACCATCTCCCCAAGCCCAACCATGCTGCGTATCCACAAAAAAGACGTCGACAAGTTCCATAAATGTGATAGACGTTTCCACGGCATACCAATTGACTCCGCCATCTTGCGTGTAAAAGATATTAGGATTCACGAACCCACCAACGGCCACGCCAAAATTGGCCGTCGGAAAATGGAGTCCGTACATGTGACTAAAGTCCGCACAAGCCAGGAATTCATCAGCGCAGTTCGCTTCCGTCCAACTTTGTCCCCCGTCAGATGTGATCAAGATATGACTATTATCCATACTATCGTAACCTTTACAGACCAAAAAACCACGATTTACATCGATGAACTGGACATCTCGGATAGGCGCGGGAATTCCCGCGCTTTGTTTGGTCCAAGTTCTGCCGCCATCGAGCGTACGCAATAATCCATCTGACTGAGCAAGCCATCCATGATACTCGTCCACAAAGGATATTATGCCTCGGTTGGTGGGCAAGGTGCGGGTGATGACCTCCCATGTTACGCCGCCGTCAATTGTACGAAGTAAGGTGTTGCTCCCCAGCGCCCAACCGTTGTCCGCATCCACAAACTGTACCTCTCGAAGATCCTGACCATCCCCCGATTCTTGGGCCTGCCAACTGACACCGCCATCTATCGTCCAGAGAATAATACCATCCCGCCCCACCCCCCAGCCGTTGGAAGCATCTTTAAAGCCCACATCATAGATTCTCACAGCTCCGTGTTGCCAATCCCAGCGATGTAGTTCCGGAGGGAGCGGCTCCGGCGTCACCCGGGGAGACTCCGGCGTTGCGGTGGGATCCGGCCCGGCTTCTACGTTTAGAGAAATATCATCTATAAAAAAGCCTATATCTTCTGTATCGCTATCGCTATGAAAGATCCAACCCAGCCACACCAAATCCTCGCCTAACCAATCCGTGAGGTCCAAGGTTAAGGTGTAGTATTGATTGGTAGCCTCACCCGCCGTCCAGTCGCCACATAGCTGTCCCCCGGTAAAGTCGCTGCCATCGCTAGAACCGCCAACGAAAAGATAATCATAGGGACACTCGGTCTCAGTGCCGCCCTCACTTTTACCCCAGAGATAAAAATCCAAGGAAGCTTGGGTAGCATCGGTGAGATCGATAGGGCCGTAAAGCATCCAAGTATGCACATTAGCAGGATAAGTATCCGAGCACAGTAGGTTGCTGCCATCTCCGCCGCCCCCTACAGCCCATCCTGCATAGGCACCACTACGGGGATGACAATCTCGTTTTCCCCACATATATTCTCCATCATCTGTGGTGCTACCATCCCCTGTTGTCCAACCACTACCGGGCCATGGGCCTTCAAAACCCTCGGTCATACTCATTAACACAGTCGACCTCACGGCCACTACTTGCTCCGGTACAGGTAAGGTCATCTGTTGATCCACAATATGATGACCGCCCTGGCCTCCACCGCCTAGGCTTGTCAAAGCCCCTATAGACGATGAAGATGAACGTGTGGTCTGATAGGACAATGCCATTAGGCAGAACAAAGCTGATATTAATAGTCCAATCGCAATGGAATACCTAAATTTAAACATGATGCTCAATCTCCTTTTTTATACAAGTAAACCGATCCATTTCTAATTGTATTTGACGAGCGATCAATCCTAATAATTTTTGGCAGATGTGCGTCTTCACGTAAGACAATCCCCTCCTTTCAACTTTCAGGAAAAACAAACAATGATCCAAGTCACTCTAAGATCAGAGCAACTCCTCAATCCAAAAAGTTAATTTTATAATGCGGGATCGAAGTTTTTGGTGCGAGACCCTGATACTTCTTATTGGGCTTAATTTTCGCCACCATATTAACCACCACACCAACGCAAAAACCGGTCATTGCAAACACAATCCACATGCAAATAGACGTGTCCAAGCCATTCGCCACAAACAAAAGCATTGAACCAGCTAATGCTCCCGCTGGCCCGAGCCGCCACACGCGCTTTCTTTTACACGCATCGAACATCCAAGTTTGAATGTAACCACAGTTTGGACAAGGATGTACCTCGATCCCTCCACCGGGAAGGGATCGTATCTTTCTCTCTCTTGGAAGCATCTGGGAAAACTTAAATTCACCTCCACAAGCTTGACATTTGACTTTAATTTCCGCCTGCCCAAAGGGGGATTCTTTCATCTTCTCCACTCCTGT